>JANOBN010000246.1:0-3245 GCA_031411675.1 Bacteroidota bacterium
TCCACCCGTTACAGGATAACGGCTCCCGATCTCAGCATAGGTAAGCGCGCCACATAACGCAAAAAAACCACCCAATAACCACGCGGTAAAATAAACAGAAGGCTCAATGGCAAATTTGGCACTGGTGGCGGCGGACCGAAATATTCCCATACCAATCACCAACCCGACCACGATCATTGTGAAACTGAACAGATTTAATTTTTGTTTTCCGTGCATAGTGTTTAGAGTGTGGGTTTAAATGTAGGAAAGAAACATGATACTGGATGCTGGATACTTGACGGATAGCCAGCACATTCAACATCTAGTAACCAGCATCCAGCATCTACTTTTCAACTTCACGTGCACAACTTCACTATAAAAAAAATTCACATTCTCAAATGCACCATTACATTTGCAGCGTATTTGGTTCCTGCCACAAGCGGGATTAAAAGGGAAGTCCGGTGTAATTCCGGCGCTATCCCCGTAGCTGTAAGCTCTTTTCGTGAATCGTTAATCGTCAGTCGTGAGTAAGAACTCACGATTCACGCCTCACAACTCACGATAGGCCTGTTGGATCTTCAAACCACTGTTCCGAGAACTCGGGATGGGAAGGTATCCAAACAGAGAGCGAGCCAGAAGACCTGCCACGTACAAACCGATTATTCACGGCTTTCGGGTGAAAAGCATGGAATGTAAAATGTCGTCTGCAGCGGCAATTTATCTTTCTCCGTTTTTTTATTTTCCTGGAAGCTCATTGTTCAAACCAAAACAAACCAACAATGAGCAAAAAATTAACGCTCCTCGCAACGCTGTTTATCAGCTGCACAATCTTTGCGCAAAAAGACACCATCAGTACAAGGGTATTGGATGAAGTAGTGGTTACCGCTAACAAAACAGAACAGAAACAAAGTACCACAGGTAAAGTAATCACCGTTATTACCAAAGCTCAAATTGAAAAAAGTACTGGCAAAACAGTTGCTCAATTATTAAATGAGCAGGTGGGTATTACCATCAATGGCGCACTCAGCAATGCGGGTAATGTACAAACCGTATTTATGAGAGGTGGCGGCGCGGGCCGCACGCTGATATTGATGGATGGCATTCCTGTGAATGACCCATCTCAGATCAGCAATGATTTCGATTTGAACTTTTTCTCTATCAATGATGTGGAAAGAATAGAAATCTGCAAAGGCGCACAATCTACTTTGTATGGAAGTGATGCCGTTGCAGGTGTGATCAATATCATTACCACCAAATCAAACATTACCAAACCGGTAAATGTAAAAGCCACTATGACAGCCGGAAGTTTTGGTACATTCAAAACCAATCTTCAATTCTATGGCAAAGCAGATAAGTTTACTTATACAGCCCGTTATGCAAGATTGCAGACAAATGGCTTCTCTGCTGCCTATGACAGCACCGGTACCAAAAATTTTGACAAAGACGGATACCTGGGAAACACAGCCAATGCCGCCGTTCAATACCAGGCAAGCAAACCATTTTTGTTGAAAGCGTTTACGCAATACAGTCAATACACTGCCGCCATTGATGCAAGTGGATTTAACGATAAATCAAACTATGATATTCATAACAAAAATCATACATCAGGTATTGGGTTTGTTTATAAAACAAATAAAGCATCGCTAACAGGAAATTACCAGTATATCAAACAGCATCGTAATTACGATGACAACGCTTCAACCGGCGCAACTGTTTTTTCCATGAATGATTATGATGCGGTTTCACAATTTACAGAACTGTATGCTTCTGTAAAACTTGGTGGTGGCTTTACATTATTAGGAGGAACAGATTACCGTTATGGTTCAATGAACAGTGAATACCGTTCTGTAAGTTCTTTTGGCCCTTACAACAGTAAATTTCCTGACACCCCCATGAACCAGAAATCGGCTTATGGTTCTGTTCTTTTCAATCACAATCATTTCTCTGTTGAACTGGGTGGCAGATGGAACGATCATTCACGTTATGGAACAAACTATACATACACATTTAATCCGTCTTACACATTTGATGAGCATTACCGCCTATTCGGAAGCATTGCTACAGCGTTCAAAGCCCCATCACTTTACCAGTTGTTTGCACCTGCCGGCACCGGCAATGTAAACCTGAAACCGGAAGAGTCTGTAAATTATGAAGTGGGACTGCAACACAGTTATCAAAAATTTAGTGACCGGTTAGTATTCTTTTACCGCAATACCAATAACGGCATAGATTACAGTTCACTCAGTACGACCGCTGCTCCGGCAGTTGGTTACTATAACTATGTTAATCAGCAGGCAAGAGGAATTGAATACGAAGCAAATTTTCAGCCGACTGAAAAACTAACTGTAACCGCCAACTATACTTTTGTAAGCGTGCAGGAGCTAACCCAGAGCCGTATCAATTTTAAGGATACCACATATAATTATTCGCTACGCAGACCAACACACAGCATTAATGTTACTGCAGGCTACCAGTTCAGCAAAAACCTGTACGCCAGTTTAAGCGGCAAATATATTGGCGACAGGTATGATGTGGGCGGTTATAAAAAAGCAGATGTTCGGTTAGATAGTTATTGTATTGTTGGCGCTTATGCAGAATATAAGTTTGCCGATAACCTGAAACTATTCGTCGATGTACAGAACATTGGCAATAAAAAATTCTATGAAGTGCGGGGGTATAATGGAATTCCATCCATATTCAATATTGGTGCAACTTTTAACTGGTAATTAAATGCCTCACCATGAAAATAAAAAATGCCCACGTTGCAACCGGAGTTTCGAGTGCAAGGTGGGCAATATTGCTGAATGCCAATGCAGCAACATACATCTCAGTTATGAGGAGCGTGTTTTTATAGAGAACAAATACCCTGATTGCTTATGCGGGCAATGTTTGCAGGCTTTGAGGTTTGAGAATAAGTTGCATAAGAATAACATCAACCGCTGAATGCACTGATTTAAAAATATGATTGGTATGATTTGGCTACCTTCATATCAATCATATTTTTAAATCAGCGTATTTAGTGATCTACCTCATCCGGCACACCACCCCAGCAGTGGCCAAAGGCATTTGTTACGGGCAAACCGACCTGGATATTACAGAAACATTTGAACAGGAAGTGGCCAGCATCCTTCCCTATCTCCCAAAAAATATTTCAACTGTTTACAGTAGCCCCTTGCAGCGTTGCCACAAACTCGCAAAGGCGTTGTTCCCCCAGCATACGATACAATTAGATAAAGACCTGATGGAGCTTAATTGCGGCGAATGGG
>JANOBN010000247.1:0-8680 GCA_031411675.1 Bacteroidota bacterium
CAAGCTCGGGATGTCCCTTATCAAAAAACCATTGATTAAAAAACCAATTTAAATCTTCGCCGGAAACTTCTTCAAATGCAAGTCGTAAATCATGCACCTCTACGGATTTGAACTGATTTCGGGTCAGGTAAAGCTTAAGCGAGGAGAAAAACGTATCATCTCCCAAATACTTTCTCAGCATATGAAGTATACATGCACCCTTTTCATAAGAATGTCTGTCAAACATATCCTCTTGATCCTCATAATTAAATCTGATCAAATTAGATCGGCGGGATTTCGCTTCCCGTAAATATTTCCCAAGGTCAGCGTGCAAATTGTAGTCGGCAAAATCTTGCCCGAAATGATATTCATTCCATAAATACTCACCATAGGAGGCAAAGGATTCATTTAATGGTGTATTACTCCAGCTTTCACACGTCACTAAATCACCAAACCATTGATGAAACAACTCATGGGATATATATTCTTCTCCATCGAAATCAAGCATCTGTCTTTCATCCATTTGCATAAACTCGCCATGCAATGTAGCCGAAGAATTTTCCATCGATCCACTTACATAATCACGAACAACAATTTGTGCATATTTCTCCCAGGGAAATGGAACACCCAAACGATTACTAAAAAACTCCATCATTTCAGGTGTGTTTGCAAAAACCTTAACAGACGACTTTGCATAATAAGGCTCTACATAATAGGATACTTCCTTACCGCGCCATTGATCTTTTATAACATAAAACTCGCCAATTGCCATCATAGCCAGATAAGGTGCATGAGGCAACGATTGTTTCCATACATCTGTCCTTGTACCATCATGATTATCCACACTTTTTATAAGTAAGCCATTTGAAAGAGTCTGCATCATCGAATCAACTGTGATGCTGATCTCCTGTGTCATTTTCTGATTTGGCGCATCTATTGTTGGAAACCATGCTGATGCCTCCTGCGTTTCACCCTGTGTCCATATTTGTATTGGCTTATTCAAATCTTTACCATCAGGATTAATAAAATAAAGTCCTTTATCATTCGTAATTGCAGCGCTTCCGCCACTTACTAATTCATCAGGTCGTGCAACATAATCAATAACAACAGTAAAATCCTCATTGCGGTTATAGGTGCGATCAAGCTTAATGATCAAACTATCATTCCGATATATATATTCCGTTGTTATTGGAGCAACGGCATTTTTTATAGTTAAGGAATTAATCAGAAATCCACGCGCATCAAGAACCAGCATACTATCCGGATAAAAATGCGGATGAAGCGTAATTTCTGCCACAGCATTCATATACCTCTTTTTCCAGTTGAAATTCACTTTCAAGGAAGTGTGAACAAGGTCAAATACCTTCGAACGGCTGTTATGATAAACAGGACGAATACTTTGGTCTGTATCCGTGTTCAATTCTCCGGGTTTGATGGAAATTGTTTTTGAGGGCTTGCAAGAAACCAGAAAAAACAAGGTCAGTAATAAAATCTTTATGGATGTTTGCATTCAAGAATAATGAAGTTCAAAATTGGTAAAAAAATTGGTATTTTTCAAGTAAACACCAAAAAGCAGAATGAATTAATGAACTTAGAAATTAAATCGGTCATTTATGCTTATTTATCACATTCAATTCACTTTGAAATTCATTTTTTTTCAGGTTCTTTGCAGAATGAAAACAAAACTAATACTTATCTTTTTTATTTCATTGCCGGGCTTAATACCCGCTCAGATTTTATTGCACGATCCATTTGATGATAATGCGAAACACTGGTTTACCGGAGAAAATGCAGATGCTATTTTTAAAATTGACTCCGGCGTGTACCAAATTGAATCCCCGGGCACCATGGAGTCACAGCCACTTGATACCATTATCTCGCAAGCCTTTTATGCCAGTTGTTCGGCCCGGCTTATAAAAGGGGTTTCAAAAGCATCCTATGGCTTTTTTCTGCAAAGTCTGGATAGTTCTGTTGACAGAAAAATATTTTTACTCATTAATGCTGCAGGCTTTTATTCCTGTTTTATGCAAAAGCCCGATGGAACATATCCACTTGCCCGCTGGACCGCTTCACCGGTAATATTAAAAAATAATCTATGGAATACAGTTGCATTTATAGGTGATTCGGCAAAAATAAATTTATATATAAACGACTTCTACATACGTACTTTTGACAATCCTTTCTCTCATTATAATTATGCAGGAGTAACTTCATTTGACACATCTATTGTGGAGTTTAATGAAATTATTGTTTTTGCTTATCCTAAACTGGAAAAAATACTTGGCGTTGACTATTACAATTTACCGGAGGTGCTGGCATATCTTTTAAAAACACAACCCGAAGGTTTTAAAAAGATTAAAGGTAAAGAGCTGGGTTCAGAAGATAAAAAAGAAAAACTTTTCGAAGCGAAATTGTGGATTCCGGGGTTTAAGGAAGTATTTATCAGCAATAAAGCGTATAAAGCAATATTTAATAGCTACACTTCCAAGGAAGAGGCAAAAGAAAACTTTTATTTGCTGAGAAATAAACTTCAGCAGGCATTACCGGAAGCATCTGCTAAAGAAGGATTGGATGAAAATGATTTGCCTTACTCCTTAATAGGAAATAAATTGGAAGAAATAATTCAGCATCCACAGCTCGATCTTGCAATCGTAATAACAGAGGATATAAGTAAGAATAAACTCTACAATCTTGTTCTGGAAATTGAATAAATTATTTTTCTAATACTGATTTTATATCCGGCATAAAATATTTACTGCTTTTAAGAATCTTTCCATCCTCCCGGTAAATCGGCATTCCGTTTTCATCCAGTTTACTCATATTGCTTTGATGTATTTCATTAAACACCTCCACAATTTTATGTTGCAGACCGTGAGCCAGAATGGTTCCACAAAGGATATAAAGTTTATCACCTAAAGCATCTGCAACAAGCGTAAGGTCCCCTTCCTGCGCAGCTTCAAGGTATTCATCATTTTCCTCCTGCATGAGCCTGTGCCGTAACTCAATGGTCCGCATATCAATGGAAACAACAGGCTTATCGGCATAATTTAATCCGAACACTTCATGAAATTCCTTTACCTTATTTATTATTTCTTCCATTGTTTCAGTTATATTGTTTATATTATTTTGCTATTTGAATTAAGCAGGATAAATGAAATCACCTTTTCCAACATATTGACTGCAAAGCACAAAATAACTCATTCATTCTGCAAGTAGTTATTCACAACTGTTGAAAGATATTGCAGAAAGAATGAGTCAGCCTGATAATACTATAATATACTAAACCTTACCGGAAGCATAAAACGGACATTTACAGGGTGATTATTCTGTAATCCGGGTGACCACTGAGGCATATTACGAATCACCCTTAAAGCTTCTTCATCACAGCCTCCTCCTATTCCTTTTACAATTTCCGGCATGCTGACCCTTCCGTTTTTGTCAATTATAAAATTAATGTAAACTGTACCCTGGATATTGCTGTAACGTGCATTTTCCGGATACTTGATGTTTGTAGAGAGAAACTTAAGCAATGCCCTTGTTCCGCCCGGAAATTCCGGCATTGAATCTGCAAAAGTAACGTAGCCGTTTCCGTTGGTTGAAGTAGTATCTTTTGTTTCAGGAAGTGTATTGTTGTTGCTGATTAATGCTGTGTCATTTTTTGTACCAAAATTAAGGTTAGCAAGCTGTTGTTGTGTAAGCGATGAATCATTTACAACGGAATCTTTAACCAACTTATTAGTAAACTGAGTTTCTGAACGATTCTGTTTTTCTACTGCCTGCTTTGACTTTTCCGTCTCTGTAATTTTTTTTTCTTCCTCCTGTTTTACATTTGTAAAATCATATTCCAATATACGATAAGGTATTTCCATTTCAACAGGACGAAATAAACTATATATATAAGGAGCTCCAAAAATGCAGGTGATGATGGTGATGGCAGCAACAAACGATTTGAGAAGTCCGCCTGAATAGTTTGTTCTGATAACATAAGCACCGTAGTCATGATTACGGTCAGCAAATACGATTTCATTCCGGATACTGTTGGTGGGATCTTCCCAGTTTTTTAGATAAATCATAAGAGTGAAATTTAATTGTTTAATAGCCGGATTTAAAATCACATCTGATTCCACATATCTTTCTGTATGATCTTAATTATTATGATGCTAACTTTGCACTTCTCTGACAAACATGAATAAACCTGTAATTTATCTTGACTTTAACAGTACAACACCGGTTGACGATCGTGTATTAACTGAAATGCTTCCTTTTTTTACAAAATATTTTGGCAATGCATCCAGCAAAACGCATAAGTATGGCTGGGAGGCCGCCGAAGCGGTTGACATAGCCCGAAATAAATTGGCGTCTCTGATATCATGCAGCCCTGAAGAATTAATATTTACTTCCGGATCAACAGAAGCTATAAACATTGCTTTAAAAGGTATTGCAATTAATTATAGTGATAACAAACAACATATTATTACTTGTGCTACCGAACATAAAGCAGTGCTTGATACCTGCCTTGCATTAGAATCAAATGGCTACCGGGTGAGTTATCTTTCCGTGGACAGAGAAGGTAAAATTGACCTGAATCAACTCGATGAATTAATTTCTTCAAATACACTTTGTGTTTGTCTTATGTTAGCCAATAATGAAACAGGCACTATTCATCCTGCTCGTGAAATTGGTAAATTGTGTCATGAAAAAGGGGTGTTCTTTCTTACAGATGCCACTCAGGCTGCAGGTAAACTTCGAATAGATGTGGAAGAAATGCAAATTGATATGTTATGCCTTTCCGCCCATAAAATATATGGCCCCAAAGGAGTTGGCGCTCTCTATTTAAGAAGGAAAAATCCTTCCATTAAACCTTCCCCTGTTTTACACGGAGGCGGACATGAGAAAGGGTTGCGTCCCGGCACACTCAATGTTCCCGGCATTGTTGGTTTTGGAAAGGCTGCTGAGATGGCTGAAAATGCATTATGGGATGATGCAGCTGCACAATCAACGATGCGTACAGTTTTTGAACAAACACTGGAAAAAGAAATCAGCCTATCTATCAATGGCGACATGCGTTCCCGATTACCTAATACTACAAACATCAGTTTTAATGGTATTAAGGCCTCCGGATTAATCAGCGCATTACCGGAACTGGCTTTTAGCACCGGGTCGGCCTGTACTTCTGCACTGCCCGAACCTTCCCATGTATTGAAGGCCATGGGATTAGACAATAGTCAAATTCTTTCATCGGCAAGATTCAGTTTAGGGCGTACCACTACATCAAAAGAAATTAAAGCAGCAACAGACTATATCATTCAAGCTATAAAGAAGCTGAAGAAATAAGCATTTTGCCTGATTTATGCATTAGAATTTTAGTAAACGGATGCTTGTCCAATGCTTTATCATTCCTAATTACTTTCTTAATATGAATATTAATGCTCCTAAATTAACCGAGATCATTTCGTAAACACTTGATTTTATTGACTTTAGCCATTAAAAGGATACCTAATTGACAGACCTTTAATCAATTGGATGGTAATGTTCATTGTCATATATTTGCCACCCTTCAAAAAACAACCAAAAATCAATGCAAAGTAAAGGAGCAATTAAGGTATTGGCCATCGTTTTGGCCTTAGTGTGTTTATATCAGCTTTCATTCACGCTGATAACACGTAACGTTGAAAACAAAGCCAGAGACTTTTCCAAAGGTGATGAGAAAAAGGAAAAAGCTTATCTCGACTCCATGTCATCCAAAGGCGTTTACAACCTTGGTATAAAAGACTACACCTACATGGAGTGTAAGGAGCGTGAAATCAACCTTGGTCTTGACCTGAAAGGTGGAATGAACGTTACTATGGAGGTTTCTGTAGTTGACCTGATTAAGTCGATGGCTAATCATAGTACAGATCCAACTTTTGTGAAAGCCCTTGCCCGTGCTGAGGAAATGCAAAAGAACAGTCAGGATAATTTTGTTACTTTATTCGGACGTGCTTTTAAAGAAGCAGATCCTAATGCAAAGCTGGCGGCAGTTTTCAATACAGTAGATCTTCAAAATAAAATAACTTTTAATTCCACTAATGATGAGGTTATAAAAATTATTGATGAGGAAGCAAAATCTGCTATCAGCCGTTCATACAACATTCTTCGCACCAGGATTGACAAATTCGGTGTAACACAACCTAACATTCAACAGCTTGATAACGGTCGTATTCTTATTGAATTACCGGGTGTTAAGGAACCGGATCGCGTTCGTAAACTGTTACAGGGAACTGCGAAATTGGAATTTTGGGAGACCTACAATTTTGGTGATGTTGTAAATAATCTGGTAAGCATTAATAAAAAACTGGGTGCTGAAGCAGGCTTAAAGAAAAATGGTCAGGCTACTTTGCCAGGCGATTCAAGTGCTGTTGCATCAAATGATACTACTGCAACAAAAGACTCTACACTTGCCAATGATACTTCAAAGAAAAATGATCTGCTTGGTCAGATGGGAAAAGATACTGCAAAGACAGATACTTCCAAACAAAAAACTTTTGAAGAATACTCTAAGGAAAATCCATTGTTTTCAAGTTTGATACCTGCAGATTATCAAGTGCAAACACAAGATCAAAAGAAAATTGTTGATGAATCTCCTGTTCTTGGTTATGCATTGGTAAAGGATACTTCTAAAGTAAATACCTTTTTATCACGTGCAGATATTGCTGCTATGTTGCCGAAAAATTTCCGTGCATTATGGACTGTAAAGCCTCGTCAAAAAGATTCTCAGGTACTTGAATTAATCGGAATTAAAGTTTCTTCACGGAATGGCGAAGCACCTTTAGATGGTAAAGTAATCACTGACGCCGGTAAAGATGTTGCTCAGTTTAAAAGCAGCTATGAAGTAAGTATGGCAATGAATGTGGAAGGAGCACAGATATGGAAACGTCTTACCAAAGATAATATCGGACGTTCCATTGCAATTGTACTGGATGATGCAGTTTATAGTTTCCCTACTGTTCAAGGTGAAATTGCAGGTGGAAGAAGTTCCATCACCGGAAATTTTGATGTGAAAGAAGCAGACGATCTTGCCAACTTATTAAAGGCCGGTAAACTTCCTGCCCCTGCACGTATTATTGAAGAAGCAGTTGTTGGTCCATCTTTAGGTAAGGAAGCCATACAAAACGGTTTACTCTCTTTTGTGGTTGCATTGCTTATCGTGTTATTGTACATGATATTCTATTACAACAATGCAGGTGTTGTTGCTGATATTGCCATGTTTGTAAACATCTTCTTTATCATGGGAGTTCTTGCATCTCTTGGTGCTGTTCTTACACTTCCGGGTATTGCAGGTATTGTATTAATCATCGGACTTTCTGTGGATGCAAACATTCTGATCTTTGAAAGGATCAGGGAAGAGCTCAGAGAAGGAAAAGGTATTAAGCTTGCCGTAAGTGATGGTTATAAGCATGCCCTTTCTTCAATTATTGACTCTAACGTTACTACATTATTACTTGGTATCATCCTTTATACATTTGGTAGTGGACCGGTACAGGGATTTGCCACAACACTTATTATTGGTATCCTTTGTTCATTATTCAGTGCAATATTTATCTCCCGTTTGATATTCGAATGGATGCTGGAAAAAAATAAGCCAATCCGTTTCTGGAATAACTTTTCAAAGGATGCATTCAAAAACATCAATATCAACTTCGTTGGACGTCGTAAAACATATTATATTTTATCATCAATCATTATCGTTGGTGGTATCATATCTATTGTTACAAAAGGATGGGATTATGGTGTGGATTTCGAAGGTGGCCGTACCTATGTTGTACAATTTGAGAAGCCTGTAGAAACCAATGACCTTCGTACTGCATTAACTGCTCCACTCGGACATGCACCTGATGTAAAAACATTCGGAACCAATAACCGTTATAAAATTACAACCACTTCACATATTAATGAGAATGGAGAAGTAGCAGATTCGAAAGTTGCTGAAGAAATTTACACCGGCTCAAAAGGATTCTTCAGTAATAATATTTCTATTGAAGATTTCAAATCGAAACAAATTATCAGCTCTCAAAAAGTAGGACCTACCATTGCTGATGACGTGCGTCAAAGTGCTGTGTTCAGTATATTATTTGGTTGTGCTTTGATGTTCTTCTATATATTGATTCGATTCCGTAAGTGGCAATATGGTCTTGGTGCAACAATAGCCTTGCTGCATGATGTTTTAGTGGTATTATCCTTCTACTCTATCTTTAATGGTATTCTTCCCTTCTCATTGGAGATCAATCAGGATTTCATCGCTGCTGTTCTTACAGTAATGGGTTATTCCATGACTGATACGGTGGTGGTGTTTGACAGGATTAGAGAGTATCTGGGTATCCATCCAAACATGGATCATAAAACGGTTATTAATAATGCATTGAATGCAACATTAAGCCGTACTATTAATACCTCGCTTACTATTTTCTTTGTACTTCTTGCCATCTTCATTTTTGGCGGAGACGTTATCAGAGGATTCTCCTTTGCATTGTTAATCGGTATTGTTATCGGAACTTATTCATCCATCTGTATTGCAACACCAATTGTTGTTGATCTGGATAAGAAGAAAGAAAAATAATAGCCCCACATTTTATAAAAAACGCCCCGATGATTCGGGGCGTTTTTTTTGTGCCATGCGGAAGTGAATTACCCCGCCGCAAGCAACGGGGCATCCCAAATGATG
>JANOBN010000248.1:0-6444 GCA_031411675.1 Bacteroidota bacterium
CGAACCAGAATTCGATCGGCTGCGCCATGGGTTCAGCCTTCTTCCGGGTCGTAGACGACCAGGCAGCGCAACTCGATGCTTTCCCGCAGCGGGGCGTCCGATGGAATGGCGGGCAAGTCAAAGGCTGTGTGCGGAGTGAACCGGGACGCGCCGCTGAGTTGGGAGTCGTACTGCTTGAACACCAGGGCCTCATGGCGGTCCATCTCAGAGAAGTAGAACCACCGGTGCAGCGGTGAGTGCAGCGCGACGTAGATTTCGCCGGTGCGGTGCGGGTATCGCAGTTCGCTGACGACCAGGTCAGAGACGGTCACCGTGCGGGCGTCGCAGACGGCGAGCGGCGTGTCCACCACGGGGCCCTTGATCGAGCGCCACACGTTGACGATGCTGTAGCGCTTGACGCGAGCTGCAGCTTCGGAATCGCCAAGGACCAACTCCAGGCGCTTGCGACCTGAGGCCTCCGTGTAGTCGTTGTGAATGCGCCCGTTGGCTGCTGCGAGGCCATCGCTGCGACTGCGCCCGAACGTCATCGGCGCACGGTCGTGCTCGCGCCTGCGCACCAAGTGGTCGAAGACGTAGGCACGTGTCGCACCTGTGAGGGCCAGCGCCAGCTCGGAGGCTTCCCGGTAGTAGATCGTCTTGACCACGTCCGCGTCGAGGAAGTTCGTGACCGCCGTCGGCGCGTCCCACAACGCAAAGCCCTCTCGCTCGATGCAGGGACGCTCTTGCAGGTAGCGCGCATCGGAAATGGCCGTCTGGCGCAGCTCGTACTCACAGTTCTCCCACGGGATGCCTGGCGGCGGTTCGCAGACGTAGCTGTGTGGGTGCTCCGCCGTGGGCCTGAGATAGTTCAGCCCCGCGAGGACCGACGGAGGGCCTCTATGCAAAAGGCCTGCGGCAACGTTCGAGTGTTCGGGCCTGTCGATCAACGAGTTCATGGCGGCTCCAGAGTTGCGAGTGCTGGCAGTGACACGGTCGGGCGTCTGCGTGGTTCGCAGAACTGCTCAGCGCCCGATTGAATCCAGTCCCCCCGCTCGCCTCAAGCAAGTTCTTCGTCGGCTCGCATGCACGTGCGGAATGCGGTACGGCTGCACCTGAGAATCCCGGCAACCGCCGTTCGTGCCGAAGCGGCCCCGAGATCGAAAGTCCAGGTCGACGCCGTGATGGATCACGCTTCGCGGCCGATTCGACCTGGAGCAGGGAGCAGCGTTTCGCCGGCTGCCGCCCACCGGACCCTTGTGGTCCGTACCTCATCGAGTACGCATAGCAACTCCGACGCCATCACCCACATGCTCAGATCCGTTGCTGTTGGATCGCCGGTCACGGACAACTTGTCGTTCGCGATACCGTGCACGCCGAGCGCGAGCCGATACGCCCGTTCCAGTGTTTCGTCCACGACAAACGTGCTCTCTTGCGCTGACATGCTCGCCTTCCCTACACGGATCGGCCGACCATGGCGAGGCCGAGGAGAAAGAAGACGCCATGGAGCGCGCGCTGGAACACCCGTGGCTGCAGGCGCTGCCGAAGTCTGGTGCCGACAGCCAGACCAAGAAGTGCCGTCATCACGGCGATGACCAAGGCACCGATGTCCACCTCTGCGGCCGTAACCCCCATGCTCCCAAGTCGGATCGTCAGTGCCAGCGCTGCCACGGTGAAGCTCAAGCCCAATGCCTGGATGAGCTCTTCCCTGTCAAGCCGGAGTGACTGCAGGTAGGGGACCATCGGCATCACGAAGACTCCGGTCGCCGCTGTCAGCAAGCCGGACAGCGCACCGGCGAGACCTCCGACGATCAGGGTGTGTTTGCCGAATTCCGGCAGTTCTGGCTTGATCAATCCCCACAGACCGTAGGCCATCAACACGACACCCAACGTGATGCGCGCGACGGATGTCGACGCACTCAGGTCCGGCAGCGACGCAAAGACCGTTGCCAGGGCCAACCCCAACCACATGGGCCACAAGTGTCGAGCGAGCTTGCGTCCGTGTGGGCCTGCGCACTGCGAGAAGTTTGTTGCGAGCGAGGGCAACACCATGAGCGCCGTCGCGGCAATCGGAGACATCACCATGCCAAGCAGCGCCATGGAGAATGTAGGCAAGCCCATGCCCGAAATCCCTTTTACAACTCCAGCGGCGAAGAACACGACACCGATGATCGCGAGCAGTCCAGTTTCCATTCCAGCATCGTTGCAGTGAGCAAGCGGTGCGTCCATCGTGGATGTCCAAAGGTATCCTTCGTCCATTCCGAAGGATCCAGTCGATGACACGCGCCCGTCTTGTTCCAACCTATCGCATCGACCCTTTCGACTTGCGTCTGTTCGCGGC
The DNA here is from genome assembly GCA_031411675.1 of Bacteroidota bacterium. Lineage (GTDB taxonomy): Bacteria > Bacteroidota > Bacteroidia > AKYH767-A > OLB10 > JANOXC01. The sequence continues at coordinate 2,318 of JANOBN010000248.1, forward strand.
GATCGTCGATGGAGGGTCCATCACTGCGGGCGCTCGCCACATCCATCTGTCGTTGGCGGCTGCCAGCTCCCGGTTGCAAAGCCTGGAGCACGCCATCGGAACGACGCTTGTGCTCCGTTCGAAGCAGGGTGTGACACTGACCGATGCCGGACGAACACTGTTGCGTCATGCCGGGCGCCTTCAGGGCGACATGGAGGCGCTTCATGCAGACATGGCGGCCCACGCCCACGGTGTGCGCAGCTTGGTGCGCGTGCTGTGCAACACGGCAGCGATGACCGAGCACCTGCCACGCCGCATCGGCCAGTTCCTCGTCGAGCATGCCGACATCGACATCGACCTTCGCGAGTTGGACAGTCAGGACGTGCTGATGGCGATGCGACAGGAGCATGCCGACATCGGTATCGTGGCCGACTACGTCGGAACGCAGGGGCTGAGCACTCGACTGTTCAAGAGAGATCGTCTGGTTGCACTGCTGCCGCCGGCCAGCGGTCGGCGCGTGCTGCGCGGTGTGGCGTTCGCCAGCCTGCTGGATCGACCTTTCGTTGGCTTGCCTGCCGAGAGCGGTCTCAGCCGATTTCTGCAGAACCAGGCATTGCACTACGGCCGCGGCTTGCATCATCGAATCCGGGTGCGCAGTCTGGATGCCGTGGTCGGGCTGGTGGCCGATGGCGTCGGGGTGGCTGTGGTTCCAGAGGCGGCAGCTCAGCGACTGGCCTCCGATCGGGTCAGCGTTCGCGCATTGACCGATGCATGGGCAACACGCCGTCTGTTGATCTGCACGGCGGGTGACACGTTGCTGGGTCGCGGTGCGGCGGCACTCTTCGGATTCCTTGCCCAGCCACCTGCCGAGCGCGCGCAGTGAGCGAGACGCTTGATGTTGGCGGAACGCCAGTTGGCGACTTGATCAACGACATTCAAGCGCGCTCGAATTTTTGGGGCATGGGCAGGCACAGCAAGCCACGTCCGCAGCACCCCCGCTCAATCGTCGGCGCCGACATTCCCTCTGCGCGCGAGCTTCCGGAGTCGGGCTGAAACCGCGTGAGTTCGGCGAGAGGCCTTTGAAGGAACCGCAGCCGTGTCGAACAGCGCCAGCGACGCGCTGCCTCGCCACAGTTGCCGGTCACCAGCCGGCTTCGAGGCAATGGTCATGCGCTGAAACTTCGCCCCAATTCATCGCGCCATGCCGCTCCAGAGCGGCCTAGAGTTCACCAACGGCCCTTCAATGTCTGGGTAGGCATCGCTTCCATCAGTGACGACCTGGCCTTGTCGTCTAGCAAGTGTCACCTGACAGGTACGGCGTCTTACCCCGGAGGTTGCATGTCCCACACTTCAAGCGCGCGCACAGCCATGGGCTCGGGCCTGCAAAGACCGACCGAGGACAACGTCGCCGTGATGTTCCTGCGAATCCAGGCCGTCATCCGCGTCACCGGCTTGAGCCGTTCGACGCTGTACCGACTGATCGCGGACGAGACCTTCCCGCGGCCTGTCAGGCTCGGACCTCGTGCAGTGGCGTGGCGACGTTCGGACATCGACGCCTGGGGCGAGACTCGCTCGATTGCGACGCACTGAGTCCCGCGGCGGGTGGCAGCGCGATGGGCACGCGGGACTTCGCGCCGGTTCAACGGCTTGCCAGCCCGCCTGCCAAGACCGGAAGCGTTGCCGATCACGGCAGACAAGGAAGCTGTGAGGCCGCACGCCGCCGGCCACGTGAGCGGGTGACCGTCGACCTTCGCGGGATCGGCCCTGCGTTGCATGCGCAGGCAGCAGCACGGGGCGTGAGCTTGGCAGCAGTAGCTCGGGCAGCACTTGTCGCCATGCTCGATTCGCCAGGCAGTCCCGCCGAACCGGCGAACCGCCCCAGGTCCGTTGATTCCCGGGTGGTCAAGATCACCCTGCGCCTCGGCGCAGTGCATGCGTACCGCCTGGCCGATCGCGCCCGAGCGGCCGAGATCTCGCAGGGCGCATACGTGGCGGCGCTTCTGGATGGCATGGCCGCGAGTCCGAGGCCGACCGATCACGGCGATGCGGTGGCTGCGCTGGCCGATTCGACGCAGAAGGTCGCCGCGATGAGCGCCGACATCCATGCGTTCATCCGGTTGATTCGCAACGTCGACTCGGACGAGGCGAGGAAGTACTTCACCGGACTGATGTCACTGTCCCAGGACATCCGGCTGCATCTCCAGGTCGCGTCACGGCTGATGGCCAGGATGACGGCACGAACGCGTGACGCATCCAGTCCGCCCTGACGTCATTGGTTCGAGGTGACATCCGTCCCCAGCGTCGACGGCGTGCTCGTGCAGTGGGGCGAGCGGCTGTTCTACCCACCCAATCGGATCGTCAAGTCGCCACCTCCGGCGCGCCTTGACGCACTCACACGGCGCAAGGCAGCAGTGATCCGCGGTCGGATCGTGGCCACGGTCAGCCGACGTGCGCCGCAGGTCATGGTCAAGGTGACGGGCGGCGGGCGCGGCATGGCTGCGATCGCGGCCCACTTGCGTTACATCAGCAAGAACGGCCGCCTCGAGATGGAGGATGAGCGTGGCGTGACCTCGACCGGCAAGGAAGCGATGCACGACCTGGTCGACGAGTGGCGCCACGGCGGCTCGTTCATCGACGAGGTCAGCCCGCGTCGCGAGGCGTTCAATCTGATGCTGTCCATGCCGCATGGCACCGATCCGGCGATCCTGCAGAAGGCGGCGCGCGAGTTCGTCCAGGCCGAGCTGAAGGACCACCTGTGCGTCATGGTGCTGCACGAGCACCAGGCCAACCCGCACGTGCATCTGGCGGTGCGCGCCGAGTCGAGGTTCGGCACGCGGCTGAACCCGCGCAAGGCCGACCTGCACCGCTGGCGCGAGACCTTCGCCGAGAAGCTGCGCGGCTGGGGCATCGAGGCCGAGGCGACGCGGCAGGCCACGCGCGGCGGGAATCGCCAGACGGATCCGCTCTGGCGTCTGAAGGCCAGGGAGGCAGGTCGCCTGCAGCGCGATGGGAGTCCGGGCAAGTCCGGCGACCGCTACCGCGCCAGCCGCCTTGGTGCGCTGGAAGCCTGGGCGCACATTGCCCGTGCGCTCGGCGAATCGGACCGGCCCGAGGATCGCCGCTTGTCGGGGGATATCGCCCGTTTCGTTCGCGCGTCGCCTGCCGTCCGAGACCTGGTGGCCGAGCGAGAGCGCGGCGCGCGCATGCCTGCAAGTGAGTCGCCGCAACGCCAGAAGCAGGACCCTGGTCGCGACGTTGGTCGCTGAGCCCGTGCATGGCCGGTGTGCAAGCGGCCCGTTCCCGTGCCCGGGGATCGTGGTCGTTGTTTCCTTCACGGGTACGTGAACGACGCCCGCTTGGCGAACTGACCGGCGTTCCGTTCACGCCGCTTTGCTTCGTTCGCTGCACGCCGGTCAGATCGCCACCCCGGTCACCCGCCACGCCCGATGCCGGGCCGCTGGTTGCTCGATGTGATCGAGCCGGCTCGACCCGCGCGCCAGTCGTTCGCCTGCGTCTCCCTTGGTGTCACGCGGGCCGCGGGGACGCCGGCACTCAAGGGTGGGGCGGGCTCCTTCGCGCAGCCACTGCGCCAGGGGACCTGTCACAGCGTCCGCCGATGCTGCGGGCCCTCGTTCCGTACTTGCACCCTTCATCGCCAGTCAACCCACCGCGCTCCCCCCAGCGGCGCCCCCGTCGAATCACGAGGGGGACTTGTGGGGGGATCTTCGATGCGGTGGGCCGGGAAGCCGGCTCATCGCTTCGGCTGCTGTTTACCCAATTCATACCCCACCCATTCCCCACCCCTTCCCGTGAGGGAAGGGGCCGTGCCCACCCCCCGCCCGCCCGTGGGCGGGAGCGAGGAAGTCCAAGCAGAAGGATCAGTTTGAAGGAACTCATGACGGGTTCCGGCTGGTCGTTCTGACTGGAGATTCATCATGGCATTCGCACGAGTGGAACAACGCAACGCACGCCTGGCCTCGGCCGTCAGGCTCGACATCGTCAACGGTCGCGACGGGGAAGTCGCCAAGGGCACCGTCACCATCATCAGCAACACCCGCCGCGGTTCGGGCGTGGACCGGTCGGAGGAAGCGACCGCGATCCAGTGGACGCTGTGGGGCAAGCAGGCCGAGAACGCCGCCGAGTACCTG
>JANOBN010000249.1:0-2020 GCA_031411675.1 Bacteroidota bacterium
CCGGGAGCTCGACTAATGAAAGCACATCAATAAATTCCATATAATTTGTTTTATTCAAAAATAGCTAAAAAAGGAAAACAGAAATTAATGTATGACAGCCGACAGAAAATATTTCAGAAACATGTTCTCTTTGCCATGTTAGCAGAGGAGTCAGGTAGTTCCCTTAAAAATAAGATATAAAAAAACAACAACTAATGAATCATTACGATATAATTATTATTGGAACCGGGGCCGGTGGCAGTACCATTGCAGCTAAGCTGGCACCATCAGGAAAAAAAATATTAATTCTGGAACGTGGAGATTTTATTCCACGTGAGAAGGAAAACTGGGATCAAAAAGAGGTCTTCTCCAACTCAAGGTACAGAAAAAACGTAGAGGAGATGCTGGATAAGGATAACAAACCCTTTGCTCCTTTTACCCATTATTGTGTTGGAGGCAATACGAAATTCTATGGAGCAGCATTACTGCGTTTGCGGGAGAGTGATTTTATGGAGGTTAAACATTATGATGGTATTTCTCCGGCATGGCCGATTAGCTATAATGATTTGGAGCACTATTATACAGAAGCAGAGCAAATGTATTCCGTACATGGAGAACGCGGTCACGACATAACAGAACCCAAAGCATCTACCCCATATCCTTTTCCGGCTTTGAAAATGGAAAGCGACATGCAGGAATTATTTAAGATGGTACAAACACTCGGTTATCACCCTTTCCCTTGCCCTATTGCTGTAAGGTTGGAGGAGAAAAATGAGGGGGCATCACCTATTCAGCTGAGTAATTTCGATGGCTTCCCTGATCTTACCGAAGCCAAAGCCGATGCACATGTTGTTGCACTTGCTAATGCATTAAAATATCCAAACGTACAGCTATTAACCAATTGTTATGCAGAGAAACTAATTACTGACATTCATGGAAAGCGGGTTACCAGTGTTTTAGTAAAGCATAATAATAACACCGAAATATTTTCATGTAATACAATAATTGTTTCTTGTGGAGCAATTAATTCAGCTGCATTAATGTTACGCAGTGCCAATGATAATTATCCAAAAGGTTTGGCGAACAGCAGTGATCAGGTTGGAAGGAATTATATGCAACATAATAACGGAGCATTAATAGTGGTGTCTAAGAAGAAGAATCAATCACAGTTTCAAAAAGCTTTTGGCATTGCCGATTTTTATCATAATGCCGATAATTCTGAATTTCCGCTTGGTGCAATACAATTAATGGGAAAGTCAGATTATGAAACCTTGCTGGATTTATGTAAAGAGGTGTTGCCGGGGAAAACTGCGGAGGAACTTTCCATGCATTCAATTGACTTCTGGCTTACGGCAGAAGATTTGCCTTCACCGGATAATCGCGTCACCATCACCACTAAAGGACAGATAAAATTATCCCTGACACAAAAAAACCGGGAAGCATATAATCGCCTGAAGGAAAAGATGAAAAGCATTATTACCAAAATTGGTGAAAAGGATGCTGCATTTAATGATGCAGTTTTTGTAGGGTATGATTTGGGCGTGAGCGGTGTATCACACCAGAATGGAACCATGCGTTTTGGTGTTAACCCAAAAAATTCTGTATTGGATGTAAATTGCCGGGCGCATGATATAGAGAATCTATATGTTGTAGATGCCAGTTTTTTCCCAAGTTGCGGTGCAGTAAATCCATCGCTTACAATAATGGCAAATGCATTAAGGGTAGGCGACTATTTGCTCAATAATATCTTGATTGATGAACAAAGTAAAAGCAATCATCTGCTGGAATTGTAACTGCATACTACAAAAAATAAAATACGAATTTGGAACAACTGGTTAAAACGATTGCAATAAACATTGGGCTACTGGTGGAGGGATTTGCAGCAGTTATTATAGCAATAGCCTCCGCAAAGGCACTTTTTATATATTTTAAAAACTATTTTGTTTCTTATTCTTTGTTGGAAAATACAGGGCGGAAGTACGGGGAATTGCGTGTTCAGTTAGGAGGCTCTGTTGCAGTAGCTTTAGAGTTGCTATTAGGC
>JANOBN010000250.1:0-1563 GCA_031411675.1 Bacteroidota bacterium
CAATTTGAATTATACTGATAAGAAGTTAAATTAAAGGAATTATTAGAATAAATACATTTTTAGGTCTTTATCCTTTAAACTTCTCCATTATCCGAAAACCCCGGATTTATGGCTGGAAATAAGGCATCTATCTGCTGCTAAAATCCGGTTCCCATCACATTGCTAAGAATTTATATGATTTAACGTCTATTTTCCTTTGAAAGTAATTGCTTAATGTATACATTTGATCTTTGTCAACCCATAACAACATTAAAAAAAATGAAAAAACTCTTACTTATCGCCGGATTGGTTTTTTCCTCTCTTGGCAGTTTTGCGACCCATATGATGGGTGGTCAGGTAACATCCCGGAATATCGGTGGGCTTACCTATGAAATCACGCTTACGGCGTATAGAGATACATTAGGTATTCCAATCGGCACCATAGCTAATTTCAATTTTATGGAAATTGGTGGTACCTGGGCGGCAACACATCAGGTGCCTGTTATAGGTCCTATTGTTTTTGGTAATGGAGTTGAAGAATATCATTACATTGATACTATAACTTTCCCTAACAGTGGAAATTATGATATGTCATATGAAGAGTGCTGCCGTAATTGTGCGATTCTGAATATGACCACACCATGTGGTGAATCATTTCATTTAAATAATATTTTATGGGCAGATCCAACTAACTCTTCTCCTGTGTTTTTAAATCCTCCGATCACCATTGCACAGTTAAATGTTCCTTTCAATTATAATCCGATGCCATTTGATGCTGATGGTGACAGTATCGTATGGTCGGTTGATACTCCTTTAACTTCTGCAGCTTCTTATGTTGCCGGTTATGTTGTACCATCTGCTGATTCACTTTCTCCATTTACAATGGATCCATTAACCGGTGAAGTATCTTTCCTTCCAAATCTTCAGGGATATTTTGCTGCATCATTCCTGGTGAGCGAATATCGTAATGGCATTAAGATAGGTGAAATCCGCAGAGATATGCAGATTATCGTTGTTCCAAGTTTCAACGTTCCTCCGGTAATAAGTGCTACTTCAAATAACTTCCCGTATTCCGGCAAGAATTATACGATCGCTCCCGGAAGCAACTTTACTCTTTCGGTTTCAGTATATGATGCTGACGGACAAAATCTATCTATTCTAGCTACCGGCGAACCGGTATTGTTAGCTACTAATCCTGCTGCTGTTAATATAACCAACGGATCAGGCACTTCTTCAGCTACTATCAACTGGACTCCGGATGCAAGTCAGGCACGTATTCTTCCATATGTCCTTGCCTTACGAGTTGGCGAAACTTATTATGCAAATACTTTCAGCAGCGATATTACCTTCTCTCTTCGTGTTGGCAACTTTGCAGGCATTAACAATGCAAGTAATGATGTAGTGAAGGGTATTTATCCGAATCCAAGTAATGGCAATTTTACCGTGGAAATGTTCAGTGATAAATCACAATCGGTAAATCTCAATATCACTAACCTTATGGGTCAACAAATCAAAGTGATTCCACAGGCATTAAATAGTGGTGTTAACCTTTTAAATGTAGAAAATCTTAACTTGCCTCATGGC
>JANOBN010000251.1:0-7658 GCA_031411675.1 Bacteroidota bacterium
GGTTGATGCCGGGGTTTTTAATATTAGTGATGCTGACGGTTTACAAGAGATGAAAACCATTTTTAAGGCACAGGCATTTGCTGTAACTCTGGAAAATACCGGAGGTAGCCCTATACCAACACTAGAGGCTTTATATCTCTCCGGAAATTTATAGCAACAACAGTGTTTCTGACTGAAATTCTACTTTGATGCAGATTACTTAATAATAAAATTGGTTTTGATAAACCGTATTGCCTTATTCATAGCATCATCAGCACTCACTTTGTCGTACTTAGGATTACTCGGATTAGCAAAAGCATGATCCGCATCATAATTATATATAGTAACCGGCTTTTTTAATTCATTCATCATGGCCTGAAAATCGCTTACTACTTTTGGTGTAATCCAGCCATCTTTAGTTGCAAAAATTCCTATTATCGGACATGATAAATTAGCTAATATATTTTTATCCTGTTCAGGAAAACCATAATACATTACACAACCTTTCACATTCGGGCCACCCATTAATGCAGCCTGTAAACTCCATTTGCCACCAAAGCACCAGCCGATAGTCTGAATTCTGCTTTCCTTTCCGCAAAAGTCAATAGCACCGCTTATAATCGCACGAATACGAACTTCATCAGCCTTACCCATCAATTCAGATGCCTGCTCTGCCTTATCTGCTACTTTACCATCATATAAATCAAGGGCCAGGACAGAAACACCGGTTTTATTACTTAATGCTTCCGCTTCTCTTTTTATATAATCATTCAATCCCCACCACTCATGAAACATAAAAATCACATCCTTTGAACCCTTTACCTCTGCATAAAATGCATTTGCTTTAAGGCCGTCAGCGGTATTGTAGGTAATCATTCCTCCTCCCGCAGGCACATAGGCAAAAGGGAGTGGATTGGCATGTGCGGCTGTAAAAGCAGGGTCAGCCAGCATGGCCGTTTCACCTGATTTAGCAATAGAGCAGCAGCTTTTTTGAGCATTCAGGATGGTAATAGAAGCAAGTATTAATATTGCCGGAATGAGGATTTTTTTCATTTGTACGATTTGAGTTGGCAAATATATATGTGTTTTAAATGTAAAATACAAAACAGGTCAAAAGAAGTGAGCTAATTGATTGCTACTTTTCATTACTTTCGGCACTCTTTGAATGAAAATTATGCAGTATTGGCTGGTAAAATCCGAACCTTCAGTGTATTCATGGGATCAATTTGTGGAGGAAGGCAGCACCTTCTGGAATGGCGTACGAAATTATGCCGCCCGTAATCACCTGAAAGCGATGAAGAAAGGTGATATTGTACTCTATTATCATAGTAATGCAGGACTGGAAGTGGTGGGACTGGCTAAGGTGAGTAAAGAATTTTATCAGGATCCAACCACTGAAGAAGATGCTTGGGTGGTGGTGGATCTTAAGCCGTTTAAAAAGTTAAAAAAAGCTGTTCCTCTTACTATAATTAAAAAAGAACCAAAGCTTAAAAATATTCCACTGGTACGTATTCCACGCTTATCCGTAATGCCGGTAACAACTGAAGAATTTAATCTGATTATTACACTTTCCGAAACGAAAGTCTGATATTGATTTTTGACCAACCACTATGAAGAAACATTTACTTTTATTTTCATTACTCTTCTTGTTTGCTCTGCAAAATTTTGCACAAACAGGTTCAATAAGAGGTTTTGTTTATGATAAAGAAACCGGTGAACCCATTCTCTTTACCAATGTTTATCTCAAAGGAACACAATATGGAGCCGCTACGGATGTAAATGGTTATTATTCTATTTCTAATGTTCCTGTTGGAAATTATACTATTCTGGTTTCTTCTATTGGCTATGATACAATGTCGGTTGCTATCAGTTTAAAAACGGGTGAGATTGTTACCCGTCAGCTTACTATTAAAAAATCATCTATCGATCTGCAGGGTGTTGAAATTTCTGCTGAAAAGGAAGCTGCACGAACAGAAGTGCGCACCTCTGTAAATAAGGTTACACCACGTGAAATAAAGATGGTTCCTTCTGTAGGCGGCGAACCTGATCTTGCACAATATTTACAGGTGTTGCCCGGCGTTGTTTTTAGTGGCGATCAGGGCGGACAATTATATATAAGAGGCGGTACTCCGGTAATGAATAAAGTGTTATTGGATGGCATGGTGGTGTATAATCCTTTTCATTCCATTGGTTTGTTTTCTGTTTTTGATGCTGATATTATTCGTAATGCTGATGTTTATACCGGAGGATTCAGTGCCGAATACGGAGGAAGAATTTCATCGGTAATGGATATTACAACACGTGATGGAAATAAAAAAAGAATTGCAGGTAAAGTTTCGGCAAACCCCTTTACATCAAAGTTACTTGTTGAAGGTCCATTGCAAAAGCAAAAGACGGAGAATGGTGGTGGCTCCTCTTTTATTTTCACAGCAAAAAACTCCTACCTCGATCAGACTTCTCCAAAGTTGTATAGTTACATTGACAAAAAAGGCTTGCCTTATAGTTTTCTCGATCTGTATGGTAAAGTAACCATGTATGGAAGCAATGGCAGCAAAATAAGTTTGTTTGGCTTTCAGTTTAAAGATGATGCTAACTACCGTTTTCTTACGGATAACAGTTGGAAAACATCAGGCGGAGGATTTAATTTTATATTGGTTCCCGGTGGATCTTCTAATTTGATTGATGGAAATTTTGCTTTTACCAAATATAAAATTTCACAGTCGGAAGCCGAACAAATCCCACGTACCAGTGCGGTAAACGGATTTAACTTTGATATGAACTTTACCAATTTTATGGGTAAGAATGAGTTAAAATATGGATTTCAGGTATTAGGATTTAAGACTTCGTTTGAAACGTACAATATTTTAAAAGTGAAAGCCGAACAAGCGGAAAACACTACGGAGTTCGGTTGTTTTGTGCGTTATCGTATTGTAAAAAATAAGTTTGTGATGGAGCCCAGCCTTCGTCTCCATTATTATGCATCACTTGCCGAATTTTCACCGGAGCCTCGTATTGGGTTCAAATATAATATCAGTGATAAGCTACGTATTAAGCTTGCCGGTGGGATGTATGCACAGAATTTATTGAGCTCGGTTTCTGACAGAGATGTAGTAAATATTTTTTACGGTTTCCTTTCAGGACCGGAAAATCTGCCTGATCAGTTTAAAGGAAAAGATGTGAATTCCCGTTTGCAAAGATCGCGTGATGTGATTGCCGGAGTGGAAGTTGATCTTGCAAAACATTTGAGTTTGAACCTGGAGGTGTACTATAAAGATTTTTATCAGCTTACGAATGTCAACCGCGATAAAATTTATCCTGATAATGGTACATATGATGATAAACCTGATTATCTGGTGAAAGATTTTATTATAGAAAAAGGCGTTGCTAAAGGTGGCGATATAGTATTAAAATATGATCACCGTCGTTTTTATCTTTGGTTAGTGTACACATTGGGATTTGTGAATCGTGAAGATGAAATAAGAAGCTATACACCTCATTTCGACAGAAGACATAATCTGAATTTTGTTGGCTCTTACACCATGGGTAAAAAACTGGACTGGGAGTTTAACGTAAGATGGAATTATGGTTCCGGATTTCCATTTACCAAAACAGCAGGGTTTTATGAATACCTGACATTTAAAGATGGTTTATACACTGATATCACCACTGATAACGGCGAGCTTGGAATTATATATGGAGAGTTAAATGCAGGTCGTTTACCGGATTATCACCGTATGGATGTGAGCATTAAAAAAACATTCTTAATAGGACGACATTCCAACCTGGAAGTAACCGGCAGCGTAATCAATATATATAACCGCCAAAACATTTTCTACTTCGATCGTATTCGTTTCAAACGCGTTGATCAACTACCGATATTGCCAGCTGTGGGGGCTAGTTTGACTTTTTAACTCAATTTGAAGATTTGAAAATTTGAAAATGAACCTGTGTTGGCTTAAGTCTTATTTTCTGACCTAATACTAAGCGTAGTTTGCAACTACGCTTGAGTATTTTATATGCTCACCAAATGGACAAATCATCATTTGGTAGTTTGTAACTACCCTACCTGTTCTCTAAATCGGTCTGGAACTAAGCGTAATCTATAACTACTACCCCCATAATCACAATTCATCAACGTCCATTATACAAGGCATCTCCGAAAAAGCCTTTGCACTAGAATAAATATATTCAAAATCTAACTCAACAATACCTGCACGAACAGGATTCTGATGAATGTAATTAAGCCGGCTTTCAATCATATCATTATCTGACAATTCCACGGCATGATTTTCATGGGTCCAGAACTGTACATCATTTACTCTTTCGTTATACTTTGCGTGAAACCTGAAATTTAGAAGCAGCAGTTCTCGTCTGCTCTCCATATTCATAGCTATTGCTTTTATTATTTTCTTTGCGGTATACTTTTTGAAATCTCTGATAATATCTGAAAGATTATTTTCTGCACTAAGAATACAATGCACATGATTGCTCATAATAACGTAAGCATGAACTTTCAAGCCTTTATGCAGACGGCAATATATAAAGCTTTCAATAATGATATCACGATACAACTGACGTGAAAATACATCGGCCCATCCAACAACTTGAAAGGTTAAGAAATATAGAGCCTGCTGATCTTTTATCTGATAGCCATCCGACATGTAGCAAAATTAAGATATCAAAAGCTTATTATCGTTTCAATTATATTACACGGTTTTTGTTATTGCAAGTTTTACTAAGCAAGAAAGTTCATTTTCGTTTCTATTGTTGCCTCCATTTGTAGTTACAAACTACAATCCGTAATTATTAAACATGCTTCATTTATTTACATAAAAGCGTAGTTGCAAACTACGCTTAGAAATGGGGCAGCGTAGCGGGATGTTGCAATTTTTACTAAGTAAGAAAGGCTATTTTCGTTTCTATTGTTGCCTCGATTTGTAGTTACAAACTACAATCCGTAATTATTAAACATACTTCATTTATTTATATAAAAGCGTAGTTACAAACTACGCTTAGACAAGTAGGCAGCGTACCGGTACGCTAAGCTGATGTTTGGGCCTTTTCAATAATTTACCCACTCTCTAAGCGTAGTTTGCAACTACTCTTAAATATCTTCCAGCTGAATAGCAACAAAAGCAACACAAGTAGTTTGCAACTACTGAAGAACAGAATTTTAAAGAACACGCCCGTTGGCTTAAGCCCTTTTTTCTGACCTAAGCTGTTCAACATAATATAGTCCAAAAAAAAGGTGCAACCCCTCAAGATTGCACCCACTTGTATTTAACCTAATAACTTAATAACCTAATAACTTAGTTCCTTATCGAATAGAAACCATTTCACGATACTTCGGTAATGGCCATAATTCATCATCCACAATCAGCTCCAGCTTATCTACATTATATCGTACTGCATCAAAATATGCTTTCACCTTATCGCAATAAGCAATAGCACGGGCTCTGGCATCCTCCACAGCATTAGCTTTCTTACGTGCCTCTACCATTTCATCAGCATTTGTTTTGATGATGTTAATGTGATTGGAAATTTCTTTAATTAATTCCACTTGCATGCTGTAACTTTCCTTTGGCAATCCGATACTTTTCATTCCCTCCACATTATTCACCAACAGGTTTTGATATTTAATAGCTGCAGGAATGATATGATTGATGGCAACGTTCGTCATTACTCTGGATTCAATCTGTATTTTTTTGATGTATGTTTCCAGCATGATTTCATGACGTGCTTCCAGCTCACGATGGGTGAAGATCAGATTACGCTCAAACAACTGAATTGATTTTTTAGAAAGAAATGCATCCAATGCAGGAGGTGTTGTTGTCAAATTATTCAAACCCCGTTTCTTCGCTTCTTTCTTCCATTCCTCACTGTAACCATTTCCTTCAAAACGGATAGCTTTCGATTCTACAATATATTTACGAAGTACTTTTAATATGGCTTCATCTTTCTTCACTCCTTTCTTTGCAATTGATTCTACTTCATTATAGAAAGCCACTAACTGATCTGCAACAATAGTGTTCAATACCGTCATAGGATGTGCACTGTTTGCTGAGGAACCCACAGCACGGAACTCGAATTTATTTCCGGTGAATGCGAATGGTGAAGTACGGTTTCTGTCGGTGTTATCCAGTAATATCTCCGGTATTTTTCCGATGTTCAGTTTCAATGCTGTCTTTTCTTCCGGTGTCATGTTTTTATCTTTCACCGATTTTTCAATTTCATCCAGCACTGCTGATAACTGTCCGCCAAGAAATATAGACATGATTGCAGGAGGTGCTTCATTAGCGCCTAAACGATGATCATTACTTGCAGATGCAATACTTGCACGCATCAAATCAGCATGTTCATTTACTGCTTTAATGGTATTCACAAAGAAGGTGAGGAACCAGAGATTGTTCTTCGGTGAATTGCCGGGAGACAATAAATTTTTTCCCGTGTTGGTACTAATGCTCCAGTTATTATGTTTTCCGGAACCATTTATTCCTGCATACGGTTTCTCATGCAACAGTACTTTGAAGTGATGACGTTTCGCCACTTTATCCATCAGATCCATCAACAACTGATTGTGATCCACAGCAAGATTTATATCTTCAAACACCGGAGCACACTCAAACTGAGAAGGTGCTACTTCATTATGGCGTGTTTTTAACGGAATACCTAACTTAAATGACTCCACTTCAAAATCCACCATGAAAGCATGGACACGTGCAGGAATAGATCCGAAATAATGATCTTCCAACTGTTGTCCTTTTGCAGCCGTTGCACCAAACAATGTACGACCTGTCATTTCCAGATCAGGACGTGCATTATATAAATCGATATCTACCAGAAAATATTCCTGTTCAATTCCTAATGTGGAAAACACATGCGTTACATTTTTATCGAAGTACTGACATACCGGAACGGCTGCCTGATTCAATGCATGCAATGCTTTTAACAATGGTGCTTTGTAATCAAGAGTTTCACCGGTGTAAGAAACAAATACTGTTGGTATACATAATGTTTTTCCCCATGGACTGTCCATGATAAATGCAGGTGATGACGGATCCCATGCAGTATAACCACGAGCTTCAAATGTATTTCTGATACCGCCGCTTGGAAAACTGGAAGCATCAGGCTCTTGCTGTACTAATGCACTGCTGGAAAATGTTTCCAGTGCTTTACGGTCATCGCCTAATTCAAAGAAAGAATCATGCTTCTCTGCAGTAGAACCTGTTAACGGTTGAAACCAATGTGTATAATGAGTGGCACCCATTCCTATTGCCCAGCTTTTCATTGCTGCAGCAACCAGTTCCGCCACCTTACGATCCATCTTTTGACCGGTGTCAATGCCTTCAATTACTTGTTTATATACTTCCTTAGAAAGGAAACGCTGCATCTTTTCCTTCTCAAAAACATTTACTCCGAAATAATCGGAGATTTTACTGGATGGCGGGATGGTGTTTACCGGAACCCTGTTAATGCTGGCTGCAATAGCCTTGAAGCGTAGTGTGCTCATTTTTTTTTGTTGTGTTGTTTTTAAGATGCCTAGGGCAGAACCCGTCGAACGGCGGCAAATGTATGCTAAAAACCAGGGGGGTGTCAAGAAAAAAGTACTTTTTTTTGAACATACCCCTATTTTTTAGGGGGTCAATGCTCAAAAAGTGCATTTTTTTGCTAAAAAGGCC
>JANOBN010000252.1:0-2109 GCA_031411675.1 Bacteroidota bacterium
GCCGGTAAGCGTGTCGGCCCCATCACCACCAAAGGCAATCTGCACACGCTGGTCGGGGTTGACTGCACCGACAAGAATCTGTCGCCCCGAGGACACGTCTTTGTAAGCAGTTGGGGCCGAGGCGGCCGAGCCGGTGACGACGCTGCTGTTGGATTGGTCAGTCTTGTTTTGCGTCACGATCCAATCGAGCATCGCGGCGCGATCTCTGAGCCAGCTTTCGGTCAGCTCTCCCTGGCCCGTCTGCTCGTCATACAAGCTCAACCGTTGGGTGTAGTAGCCGTAAAGCGATTGGTTTTGCGAATCAGAGGTTGCGACGACGGCAAACGGCAGCAGCTCCAGCAGCGCGTAGCGATAGGCAAGCGCTGTGCCAGTAGTGGCTTGAGCTGACGAGCCCCATGAATTTCCTGTGCTTACGAATCGGACTTGCCCCTTAAAGGCGGCATATCCGCCCTGCATTGCGTAGAGATTGTTGAACAGCACCTCGCGATTGCCCGCGGGCGTTCGATTCACATCGTTCGCGCTCGAACCGACGAACACGGTCCGCAATGTATCGAGCGCATCCTCAAGCCGACGATCGCCTTTGCCGGCAGACATGAACAGGCTGCCGATCTCATCGACACTCAGCGACGGCTGCAATTCGGCGAAGGCCTTGTAAACAGATAGGGTGTCTGTGAGTGTTGCTATCGAGTGGTAGTAGACAGGATTGGCGGTGCCCGCTTCGATACGAATCTGTTGCACGCTACCGAGCACTTGGCCCAACCCCGCCGTGGCCGCTACTCCGTCGGTTGCGCGAACATTGATGATCTTGCTGTTGGCTGCGGATGCGTCGGTGATGCCCAGAATCTCCAGTAGCTGCGCTGTTGCGCCGCCAAAGCCGGGGGCGTTGTAGGTGTAGGCAGCACTGACAACGCTTGGATGCCGCGCGGTAAATGCCTCGGCCAAGAAGCCACCCAGGCTGTGACCGGTGACGGTCACGGACTCCGTACTGGCAAGCATGCCGGTGACGACGAGTTGCTGATAGAACCCTTCAAGGGCTTGGTACTGCGGCATCCCGACAACGGTGCCAAACAAGGCAATGTTGACGAGGTCGGTGAAGTAGTCCACTCCGGCTTGGCTCGCTTCTGTTCCCCGAATAGCAAGAACTTTTTCACCCGTAGTTCGGTTTTGAAGCAATACAGCAGAGAAACCGTTGGACGCGTCCGGCGCTTGCGACAACACGCTCCACGTGCTGTCAAAGCGTTGCGCTTGCGCACTGGACATGTTCTGCGAGCCATAGGCCGTTGCATTTGAACTGGACGTTGAAAGGCTGACGGCATAAGCGGCGAGAGCGGTCTCGGCGTATGTGAGGTATTGGGCAACGGTAGTCATAGTCTCACTCCACCTTAATGAAAACGGAATTCACAAGATCAACGTCGAGATGCGGGCACGAACTTGACGATGGCTGCCAATGAATGACGGTTGATAGGCCGTCACCACCAACGCGGGAATACACATGACTCTCCCCAAGGAGCATCCCGTCGCTGCGCCGAACAATCTGCGTCGTATGCCTATCGAGGTGACCTTTCCACTCGTTGCCGGTCGACCCTGCAACCGTTTCAACGCGCTCGATGAACCGGTAGTTCGGACCAAGCAAGTTTTCTCGATTTGCCTGCGATTCGGCGTAGTACAGCCGCTTCCTACCTTGTGGATCAAATTCGTTAGCGGTCAATCTAACGAACTCATGCACCTTTACACCACCGTCCCTCTTGCACAGCGTTTCCATTTGCCGATCAAGCGCAACTTTTTCGCATCCCGTTAGCATCGCAGCCAAAAGAATCGGCGCGAGAGTACTTGTCACGCAGCGCATGCGAACACTCCTTCGTTGATGCCATTTGTATTCGTAAAGCGAACAAGGCGAATGTCGTCGTGTATCTGGTATTTGCCGTCACCGCCTTCGAGCACGTCCTTGTCCACGGGTGGCGTCAGCCTGCCTTCGCCGCTGCCGAAGATCACGTCTACGCCGGCCCCGCCGTTGATCGTGTCGGCGCCTGAGCCACCGAGCAGCAGGTCGTCGCCGTCACCGCCTTCGATGAGGTCGTCGCCTTGCAGGCCGGCCATCGCGTCGTTGCC
>JANOBN010000253.1:0-1605 GCA_031411675.1 Bacteroidota bacterium
CCTCAAGCGGCGATAAATGCCTAGTGTGGCTGGCATATTCCCCGATATTGAATTTAAAATAATGCATCTTAGTTAACACCTTTTTTTAAATTGCAATCATGACAAAGTGTTTGCAAGTTTGATTCATGGTCAGACCCGCCATTAACTCTTGCTATAACATGGTCAATAGTTAGATATAGCCCTTCTTTTATTGTTGGATAAGCAAATCCGCGTGAAGGTCTTTTTCTGGGTGCGCCTGTAATTTTGCATAAATTGCATGTGAAGTTATCTCTTGAAAAAACTTCATGCCTTGTTTTTGCACTTATTTTAGCTGCGTTTCTCATATCAATATCCTTTAGGCAACGCACCAAGCAAGGTCGTATTGGCCAAAGGGTCGGCATAGATGCCTGATAGCCTCTTGAATGATGCGTTGTCTGAAAGATACATATAAAAACCTTTGTTTGGCTACGACAGCCTGTAGTAAAATTATAACCGTTAATGTGGGTTTCCGCACAGATGCCGACTGAAATAATTGCTATATTTTCAAACTGCCTATTTTATTGCTTAAATAAACGCGATGCTAAAAAACCAGCACCAGCGCACCATACAACAATAAAACCTAGCACCGCTAATCCGCTTAATAAATCACTCATTTTTTAGCCTCTTTTTAGTTATCTTTTTGTGCATATCCAATATCCTTAATCCCAATTCGAGTTTAGTGGTTTTTGTTTCACCATTTAACAAAAATGAGATGGTAGATTGAGAGCAATCTAAAATATTGGCTAGTTCAACCTGCCCCAAGCCAGTATCGAGTATGTCTTTAATTGATTGTTGTAAGTTCATAACTGTAATGTAAAGCATTAGCTAATATTTGTCAATCAATAAATAATGCTTGACATGCTTTTATTAGTTCTATAATATGTAGTCATCAAACAAAACAACGTTTGATTCGGAATTAGCCAAGTGAAAGCGTTTAGGCAATGCCAGCGTTAGTAAGCCGAGCAACGTAACACAGAACTACTCAAGAGCTTGCGCGGGTAATTACGAAAGTAACCGCTTTTTTAAGGATATTGATATGACTTACGAAAATCATGTTTGGCGTTTAACGGTGCGCACTACAGCAGAAGGTAAATTTTCTGTTTATGACAAAGCTCATGAATCTTTTATATCTGGCGCATACGACGATGAGGGCGAGTGTGAGGCTGAATTAATAGCATTAAGAGGGCAGCTGCAATGTGACAGCATGCTCCCACCAGTTATTACGCTTTAAGGATTAATCATGAAACGCAAGCAGGTTACTTGTAATTGCCCAGCACGGGATTACCCTCATCGCTTAGATGAGCCATTGTGCCGAATGCTTTACAACGCTGACATTAGCGAGGATTACAAAGCTGGACTGTTACGAGATTTTGAGCGTAGTGAATCTCAAGCCTATAACAAAGAGTTATCTATTTTTGAAGTGAGGTTTTAGCCATGAAACAACAAGACTTAACTAATTACGATATGCGTTATCGTCAAGCTAAAAATGACCTCAATATCAACGGTCAACACCCAGCCAAGTACGCGGCATATTTTATATTTTGGCTGGTTATTCTTTCATCTTTAATAGGATTTGTGAAATGAAAC
>JANOBN010000254.1:0-3453 GCA_031411675.1 Bacteroidota bacterium
TTTTTCACATTTATTTTGCAACAGACAGAAAACACTTTGAAAAAACATTGAATCTGGTTAATAAAGAAATGCTTAAGTTAGCGGAGGAGAAAATTACTTCCCGAAAGCTGGAAATCTATAAACAGCAACTTTGCGGACAAATAACAATAGCACAGGAAAACAAACTCAATGTAATGCTTGCAATGGGCCGAAGTGCTTTAATCTCCGGTAAAATTCTTTCTCTTGAAGAGTTTATTGAATCGATTCAAGCCATTTCATTATCGCAATTTAAAGATGTTGCTTCCGAAATTTTAAATCCAGCAACATTAACAAGCCTGGTTTATGAACCGGATGATTTGAATAAATTATAATATATAATGATATATATCAATATTCCTTTTATTTTCTACTATTGAATATTGAAAAACAAAACCACATTTTCTAAGCACTGCTGAGGATGCCTCATTTCCCTCCTGCACTCTGCCAACTACATACTTTAGATCGTTTAACAGCTGCTTTAAGCTCATTGCGCCCTGAGCTGCCTCTGTTGCATATCCCTTACCCCATTCTTCACTAAAAAACCGATAGCCAAGATTCACTTCTTTTGTTTCAACAATGTACTTAAAGCCACACCAACCAATATACCTTACATCAGATTTCCTGATTACCGCCCATCTGCCTAAATTATAAAGCTGATGTTGCGATATTACTATATTCAATAAAACGTTTTTTGCGGCTTCTTTATCTTTAAATTTTTTATCGCCGGTATAGATCAGCACTTTTTCATCTTCATTCAGATTAAAAAAATCAGGTACATCATCCAAAGTATGCTCTCTCAAAATGAGTCTGGATGTTTCTATAATAAACTTCATTTTGATGATTGCCTATTTAGTTTAGGAAGAAGAATAAATAAATAATAATAGAAAATTAAAAATAACCCGATTGAGAAAAACACAATAGCCACGTTCTTCGTTTGACCATGGTAAAAGAATTCTCCAATCATCCATATTGAATTGGCCATGATCCAGCAGCATACTGCAAGATTGTGAAATAGATCTGCCTTTTCAGCTCGTGAAAGCCAGGCAATATAAAATGCCAGTGAAACAGTAGGGATAACCATAATAACGGCCATTGTTTCCGAAAGTGTGACCCAGCAAAGGTCTTTCAGCAGCCAAAGTAATATGTGGATGTTTTCAAATTTTCTGATATTCACAGGAACAAAAATTCAAAAAATTAAGGAGATATTTACTATCTTCTATTAATAATTGTAACAAATTGTATGGCATTCCGTCTGATACAAAAACAACTAACATTAAAACAGATGAAAAAAATCCTGCTAATCCTCCTGTTATTACCTGCATTAAGTTTTGCCAAATGTTCCGACCACATTAAAGGCAGTGGTACATTAAAAACTGAATCCAGAACGCTCGATTCATTTAACAGGCTGGCCGCTTCCGGATCCATTGATATTATCATTGAACCGGGAAATACCGATGGAGTTGAAATTACAGCCGACGATAACTTACTGACGTACATTATCACCGAGGTAAAAAACAATACCCTATCCGTGCATTTGAAGGAAAATATATCTGTCACTTCCACCAAGCTGGTTGTAAAGGTAAAATGTCATCAGCTTTCTGAAATAAGTGCCGGGGGTTCCGGTGATATAAAAACAAAAGGAGAATTAAAATCGGAGCAACTGTCAATTAATCAGGGTGGCTCAGGGGATTTTAAGCTGAATGTAAATATTGGTGACCTGAAAATCAGTAAGGCCGGTTCTGGCGATTTTAATATCGAAGGTAAGGTAGCATCAATGGAAGTGAGCTCGGCAGGATCCGGTGACCTCGATGCCTCAAAGATTTTAGTGGGTGACGTGGAAATATCTATGGCAGGATCGGGAGATATTATTTTACCAAAAGGAAGCAAAGCCAAAGTCAGCAGCGTGGGCTCAGGCGAAGTGCATTATGAATAATTAATTTCTAATAGCTTTTTCAGTGTAAGGTCTGCCTGCAAGGGCGGACCTTATTTTTTAACGATATCTTTGCTCTGATGCGCAGGAAATTGTTTGCTTTATTATTCATGAATTTTATTATTCTATACGGCCAGGCGCAAACACCTGCCATTACAGAATTTCTTTCTGTACCGACAGGACCTCAGACCGATGTATTTACTTATGCTTCCACACACAATTTTCAATGGCTATTTGCCGAGGGTGATAATTATATTTCAGGACCGGGTTCGGCCAAAGAAAAAAATGATTTTACCGGCTACATCCCTATTAATAACAGAAGTGATTTAGGATATGTTTGTATTAATCATGAAACTTTCCCCGGAGCTGTCAGCATCTTAAAAGTGTACTACGATAGTTTGCATGCTATCTGGAGAATTATAGATAGCCGTCCTGCAGACTTACAACTGCCCGGCGGTACAGGTGCCAATTGTTCAGGTACGGTTACTCCCTGGAAAACAATGATAAGTTGCGAAGAATTTGCTCCGAATATCGATTTGAATTTTGATGGTTATGAAGATTATGGATGGTGTTTTGAAGTAGATCCTGTTACTGCGTCTGCCAAAACTTACAATACAGGATCGCAACAAAAGTTATGGACATTGGGAAATATGGCACATGAAAATGTTGTTGTTTCTGATGATCAGCGAACGGTTTATTTTGCAGAAGATGGCAATACCAACTGTGTTTATAAATTTATTGCAGATCAACCCGGGAATTTATATTCGGGAATTTTATTTGCATTACGGCTTGATGATCCTTTTATTGGAGGTGAACCCGGTGGCACAACTGGAGTTTGGCAGATGATACCAAATACAACAAAACAAGAACGAAATGATGTAAATACGGAGGCATCGGCAAACGGATGCAATGATTTTGGCGGCGTTGAAGATGTGGAAATTGATCCAATTAATGGTTATATATATTTTGCCTCCAAATTAAACGGACGTGTATATCGTTTTAAAGATGATGGACTTTCCATTAGTCATTTTGAAGTATATGTGGGTGGGATGGATTATACTATTACCACCTCAACCGGGCAAAATACAGTAGCCTGGGGAGGCGGCAATGATAATCTTGCATTTGATACCCTAGGTAATCTTTGGGTTATGCAGGATGGCGGCAATAATTATATGTGGCTGGTTAATGCAGGGCATACTCAACAGCAACCACAGGTATCACTATTCGGAATTATGCCTCTTGGCAGCGAACCAACAGGTATTACCCTGACTCCTGACAATCGTTTTATTTTTATGTCGATACAACACCCGGCCAGCAATAATAGTCCTCAAATAAATGCAACCGGTACCATAGTTACATTTAACAGGTCGGCATCAATTATAATTGCAAGAAAAGAATTACTGGGCTACCTTAATAATTTCCCCGGAGTGTATAGCCCTGGTATTACAATACAACCTGATCCTGTTCAGGATTATTTTTATTTTAATAACCTACCAGAAATTAAT
>JANOBN010000255.1:0-2215 GCA_031411675.1 Bacteroidota bacterium
CCTTATAAAAGCATCTGAAACTGCAACAACAGATGTAACTCATTTTAATAACATCTGCAGAAACTGCACAACAGGATTTATTCTTTCCGGCAATAATTATGCTGCAGGCAGCGGGTCGAATGCAGAGAATTTTGGTGATCCTTCATTTGTAGCTGGCCCGCTACTTTTTGATATCAGAGGGAACATAAGAAATTTACCGCCTGAAGTGGGCGCCTATGAATTGCAGTAAATCTGCAAATTGATAAACATCAATAATTTCAGAATAAAATAAATTCTCTTTTTTCCTTAAATTCCTTCCAGAAACTTCATCAAATCTACGCCATCAGCATAATCACTTAATCCGGGCTGTTGCGATTTACCAAAAGCAATAAATTTTTTCCCTACAATACACTGAATATTCTCTTCCTGTGCTTTTAACTTTTGTTTAAGGTCCTCATCATCCTTATAAAACTCATAATGCAACACTGATACCGGTGTAGCAAGGGCTTCATGTTCGCGCACAATCAGAAAATTATTGGTAAGAAAAGATGCGCTGTTTAATAAGAATATGGCATTGTGATAGTCATAGTTATTCATGTATTTATTATGATCCATCATTGCCGGAGCATATTGTTCAATAGACTGAAAAAACGGGTCAAGGACATACCCCTTTGGAATATATAATTTGGAGACATTTCTACAACCGAGTCCGAAATAGGAAAAAATATCTGCACCCAAACTAACAAGTTCCTCTTTGCTTTCCTGCCCGGTAAGTACTGCTACACTATTTCTGTTTCTGCGAATGATGTGTGGATACTTACCAAAGTAATATTCAAAATAACGGGCGGAATTATTGCTACCGGTAGCAATTACAGCACCCGGTTTTTCAATGCGCGACACAAACCGGATTCTATCTTTCATTAAGGGTTCTATTTCTATCAACCATTCCACCACAGCCGGAAGAAGTATCTCATCTTCTGAAGAACTTTTAATTGCTATAGAATGACCGCTCATAAGTACACACAAGAAATCATGAAAGCCTACCAAAGGGATATTGCCGGCCATAATGACCCCTACCTCTGCCCGGTTATTTTTTTCATCTGTATAAGCCGCTACCCATTTTTCCAGTTCATCGGTTTGAAGCCAGGAGGCTATTGCTAAAAAACTCTGTTTGATATTGAAAGGGGTAAACCAGGCATTTTTCTGATGTGCTTTCCTAATAAGTAAAGAGATGTCGTTGTTGCTAACTCCTTCGGGGTCAAAAGTTTCTATTTTTTCCCTGATGACGTACCCTAAACGACTAAAAGCCGCAATGCGTTGTTTTAGTTCCATGTATGAATTCCGAAAAAACGGATGCTTTTATATTGTTTTTTATGTTTATTTTGTGCTCAAATTTAGCTGATAAATCTATGGCAATTAAAATAACTGACGAGTGCATTAACTGCGGGGCCTGCGAGCCTGAATGTCCGAATAACGCAATCTATGAGGGTGGCGCTGAATGGCGTTTTAGTGATGGTACTTCTATTAAAGGGATGTTTAACAAACTGGATGGAACGGCGATTGACGCCAATGCTCCGCAAACACCGGGGTCCATGGATGTGTATTATATCGTTTCAGATAAGTGTACGGAATGTGTTGGATTTCATGATGAACCACAGTGCGCAGCTGTTTGTCCGGTAGATTGCTGTGTGGATGATCCTGATTTTCGTGAATCAAAGGATGATTTGCTTGCAAAAAAAGATCGTATGCACGTATAATGCTATAACTTCCAGTAAAACTAAAGCCCGGATATTCAACCCGGGCTTTTTTATTGTACCTATCGAAGGTACTCAATAACGGTGTGCTTATCTGCGTTTTACAATGTACCATTACATTAATTAGTTTTACATCCTGCATTTAGCCTTATATGAAGAAACTATTTCAGTGCATTATACTTCTGATAACAACACAAGCTGCAATAGCAAATGCTGCTAAACCGGATACATTAGCGATCCATACACAGTCTTTAATTGTTTCCACGTGTGGGGATAGTATTTTACGGGGAAGCAGTGACTCTGCAAGAACTTTATTCAATGAAAAGTTTCATGCAGGTCTGGATACTTTATTAAAACTCCCGGAGTCATTTTCTTATTCATTTGCTGCAGTTAAAAATCTCTCCGTACTTACTTCTGATGATGAACGCTTCCGTATATACACCTGGATGTTGCCAACGGGCAGAGGAATGAAATATCAGTAT
>JANOBN010000256.1:0-9893 GCA_031411675.1 Bacteroidota bacterium
CAACTTCCCGATAAGGGTCACTTGGAACCGGCGATTCTCCATAGTTCAGATTTAAATTAAAAAATACATTTTTTCTGCTATCAGAATTTATATATATGCCGGCAAAACGATATCCTGCCCGGTAATATTTGGCTCCACTTACACGAGGTTCATAGAAGTCGTAATAATTTCCCGGAATGCCATTCATATATATTCCGGTATACCAGAAGTTTTTCAGTTGTACATTGAAGCCTGCATTTATTTTAAACTCCTGAAAGGAATAAGGCTCCACTCGTGACGTATAGTTTCCTGACAAATAGGAATTCCAGTTTAGAAACGGACCTCTTTTAGGAGTATTTACATTGTAGGTAACCCCGGCAAAGTTGCTCATCTCATTACGCGATCGCTGATAACCAAGATCAGACTGATTGTAATCTTTGCTTAAAATGCTGTTAAAAACATCAAACCGGAATTTTCCGCTTACCTTTTGTACTACGAAATTGTAATAATACCCGGTTTGAGGATCTTTATTAAAACTACCATTATGGCGATAACTATAATTTGCAAACCCGGAAAGTGCATACGTATTTTTCAGAAAACGAAGGTCATAATTAAGTGATGTTACATTTGCATCCGTACTGCTGCCATTACGGATGGTGTTTGCATTAAGTACTGAAAATTTAGAATTACTTTTTAAAGACTGCTCTATTACCATTACATTGTAGTTTGTCATAGGTGATGTTTCTACCTGACGTTCTTTTAAGCTTTCCTTATTTCTGATGGTTGCAAATACCGGAGCAGTAACAGCATTAAAAAAACCTATACCCATTCCTCTGTTTGTTCTGCCTGTGATTTTGGTAGCATTATACAATTGTGTTTCTGATGGATTCTTTCTTATCTCCTCGTTGTCGGATAATTCTGAAGATACATTATAATAACCCCGAGGCAGCCCTCCTATTCTTCGGGTATAAAATAAAGCGCCATCACGGAATTGTCCGTCACCCTGCTGAAATAATTCTGTTCCTTCGGTAAAGAACGAACGCCTTTCATTAAACTGAACTTCAAATGCGGAAAGATTCAACACTTGTTTATCAGACTGCACTTGTCCGAAATCAGGAATCAAGGTCATATCCAGTGTGAAACTTTCATTGATACCATATTTCAAATCAAGTCCGCCATTAACAGATTTGCTATCTGTATAGCCTTCATCCGTTGGATTCTGTTCCCAGGTAGAAGATATATAGGGTGAAAATGATAATCGCAAAGGAGGATGTATAGAATTGATACCTTCTGCCGTTCCCCATTGGTTAACTAAGCCGCTGATATCAGGGTTTATTGGACTCCATGAATTTATTTCATTCAGCCGGGCTATAATCCGTCCGAACTGGATACCCCAATCTTGCACATCTTTATCAGGAAAACGCAATGCAGAATAGGGTATGCGCACTTCTGCCATCCAGCCATCATGGGTGATACTTACTGCACTCTGCCAGACGGCGTCCCAACTATAGTCAAGGTTTGATTGTGAAAATCTGCCATCAGCCTGCACATTTTTTATACTTACTTCAAAACGATAGCCATTTAAATCATCATTATACGTATCAAAACCAAAAAAGAAAGTCTCCACATCACGCAGCCTGTCGCGGTTGGAAAGTGGTGTAAGCATTTTATCAGGCAATGAATCAAATAAGTGAGCAATGATATATATAGCGTTATTATCATAAACCATTTTCACTTCAGCTCGCTGTGAGGCAGGCTTTCCGAATTGTGGTGTTACAGTAACAAATTCAGTGGCTATTAACTTCGATTTCCAGCAATCATCATCCTCATGACCATCAATACGTGGAGCAATTTCAACCCGTTGCACCTGATATTTTTTAAAATCAGCATACAAGGAATGAAACCCTGTCAAAAGCAATATCATAATAATGATGAATGACGTTCTCATTAAAGTTTTTCTTTAAAGTAAAAGGTATTAAATTAGTATTTATGTTAATCAAATGTTAAACAAGATCACTAATAATAGATACAAGAGATTATTAATAAAGTACAATAATTTATCTAAACAGCAGCAATAGAACATCCATTTAATAAAATTAAATCCGGCCTATTTTTACTAATTATAAAATAATTACAATATCGAAATATCAGCTCTCTTTTAGTTATGCATTTATTGCATAAACACAATCGGAGTTTACCAGATTTTCGCTCTTAATGCATCTTCCCTATACATTTTATCTCCGGGCTTAACACCAAATGCCTCATAAAACTGGGTCATGTTAGAGGGGGCTGCAATAGCTCGGAAATTGCCGGGTGAATGCACATTGGTAAGAATCATTTTACGCAAATATTCTTCTTTAAAATTGCCTTTCCAAACCTGTGCAAATGAAAGAAAGAAACGTTGTTCAGGAGTAAAACCTGCCAGTATTTCCTTTGGCTTTCCTTTCATTGATAATTCATAAGCGCTATAAGCTACATTTACTCCACCAAGGTCTGCAATGTTTTCACCAAGGGTTAATTCACCGTTTACAAAAAGTCCGGGAAGCGCTTCATACTTTGCAAATTGCTCCACCAGTACTTTTGTTTTCGCTTTAAATTTTGTTTTGTCTTCCTCGGTCCACCAGTTATTAAGATTACCGGAACCATCATACTTTGCGCCCTGATCATCGAAACCGTGTGTTATTTCATGACCAATTACAGCACCAATGGCGCCATAATTAACAGCATCATCAGCATCAGGATAAAAGAATGGAGGTTGCATGATAGCAGCAGGAAAAACAATTTCATTTAAGCTTGGGTCATAATATGCATTTACGGTATGTGGAAGCATATTCCATTCTTTTTTGTCGACCGGTTTGCCCAGTTTAGAAACCATATCTTTAAATTCAAAACGAGCACATGCCAGATAATTGCTTAAATAACTTTCGCGGGTAATTGTTAATGTGGAGTAATCCTTCCATTTATCAGGATAACCCAATTTGGTGTTAAACAGACTTAATTTTTCTAATGCTTTCTTCTTTGTTTCCGCACTCATCCAGTCCAGATTTTCAATACGCTGACGATAAACGGAGAGCATATTGTTTACCATATTTTTTACGCGCTCTTTCGATTTCTGTGAAAAATATTTCTCTACATAAATCTGTCCGACAATTTCACCCAGACTTCCATCCGCTACATCCAGCACATCTTTCCAACGTGGCTTCATCTCTTCCTGCCCATTAAGTACCGTATTGAAAAAGCGGAAATCTTCCCTTGCAAAATTATTGCTTAAAAATGGTGCTGACGAGGTAAGTACTTTCCATTCCAGATAGGCTTTCCAATCTTCCAGTGGATATTCCGCTATCATTTTGTTCAGTTTCTCAAAGAATAGCGGCTGTCCCATCACCAGTTCATCTACTTTACCAACTCCGGTTAGTGTAAAAAAATCTTCCCAGTTTAATTCCGGAACAGTTGTTTTCAGATTGGCTAACGTCCATTTATTATAATTCTTTTCCTGATCACGCAATTCTACCCGTGGCTTACTCACTTCTGCCATTGCTGTTTCTATTTTCAAAACAGACTGAGCTTTCTGAGCACCGTCCTTATCTCCTTTCATCTGAAACATGTTCACCATATGTTTTACATATTCCTCCTTAATCTTTTTAGAACGATCATCATCTTTCAGATAATAATCACGGTCAGGAAGCTGAAAACCACCTTGACGGAGATAACATATATTGCGGTCACTTTTCTTAAGATCCCTGTGAACATACAACACAAATGAATTGCCGATACCATTTTTATATAACTCAGCAATAACGGACGATAGCTCTTTCTTTGATTTCATATTGCTCACCTTATCAAATAATGGCTGAGCCGGAAGGAGACCTTGTTTCTCAATGGTAACAGTGTCCATTGCAGTAAGGTAAAAATCACGCATTTTCTGACGCGCGCTGCCGGGGGCTGCCAATTTATCGATAGCAACTTCTTCAAAAATCAGACGGATTTTATTCTGATTCTCCTGTTGCAATAGATCAGAGCTTCCCCATCTGGCCTCATCGGCGGGTACAGGATTATTACGCACCCAATTGCCATTAGCATACATATAAAAGTCGTCTGATGGTTTAATAGACTTATCAATTGACTTTAGGTCGACTCCCAGGTGATTAGTATCTAAAGGGTCGTTACCGATAAAGGCGGAAAATAAAATAACCGCTGAGGTTGTTAAAACTGACTTGATGAACATGGTTGTTTATTTTTTGCTAAGATGACAAATAAAAAAAAACAAAATTAACTTTTTACAACTTTTAGACTTCTTCCGGTTTTCAACGGATTAATCCGGATCTAAGTTATGGAAAATCAGCAAGTCGGAATCCAATTCCTATTGGTCGGACTAATTTGTATTCTTGCCGATAACATCATTGAACAGGCAATCATTTAACCTATATTTGACCATAGCCTGTGAAAGCGAATTATGATTGAAAAACTCTTAACCTGGTTTAACGGACATATTCCCAATAAGCGAATGAAAAGCGTTATACTTCATTCACTATTCTGGAGTGTATGGCTATTCAGGAGTTTTTATGATGTTTATGTTCCCTGGGGTTTTTCGGGCGGACTTTTATATATAAGTATAGTTCTTATCACGCAGGTTCCATTAGTTTATTTTCACTTATATTTTCTGATACCTCGTTTATTCAACAAACGCTTTCTTGTTTTCTATTTGTTATCTGCCTCAACCTGCGTAATACTCTACTCCTATATCAATTATAACCTTCTTGTACATCTTCCGGCCAATTGGGTGCCGGAAAACATGCAGGCATTTATTAGCAGGTTAACTCCGAATTATGATATACTGGAAGGAGTAATTGTAATTATCTTAACTTATGCTTTAAAATACACTCTGATTGCTTTTATCACTCAAAATGAATTATTAAAATTGCAGAAAGAAAAGGTGGAATTGGAGTTAAATGCATTGAAGTCGCAGGTGAATCCGCATTTTCTTTTCAATACACTAAACAACTTATACTCGTTAACACTGAAGAACTCCGAAAAATCATCGGAAGTGGTATTGAAACTTTCTGACATCATGCGGTATGTTTTATATCAGAGCAATGAATTTCAGGTTCCATTACAAAAGGAATTGGATTTTATAAATAACTATGTTGAACTCCAAAAAATCCGTTATAACGAAAACTATAAAATAAACTTAGCAGTAACAGGAACGGTTAATGGTCAGATGGTGGCTCCTCTTTTGCTTATTGATTTTATTGAAAATGCATTTAAACACGGCCTGGACAGAAGATTTAACGACGGTAAAGTGGATATTAATATTAAACTGACTACATCAGATTTTGCATTTACTGTGATAAACAGCAAGGGTCATTCTGATGACGGAAGAGTTAATAAAACAAATGGCATTGGATTGATCAATATCAAACGACGATTAGAATTGATGTATCCGGGAAATTACAAATTAGATATCAGAGATGATGCCGAATATTTTGAGGTAAATTTAAAATTACAACTACAATGAGAAAACTAAATTGTATTATCGTAGATGATGAACCACTTGCACAAGAAGTGATTGAACGATATCTAGCATCGATGAATGATATGGTGCTGGTAAAAAAATGCAGCAATGCTTTAGAGGCATTTGAAATATTGCATACAGAACCTATAGATTTAATGTTTCTTGACATTTCCATGCCGGTTATTTCAGGAATAGACTTTCTAAGATCGTTGCGGAAAGCGCCGGCTGTAATTATAACTTCTGCATATCCTGAATTTGCTGTGCAGGGTTATGAGCTGGATGTACTGGATTACCTGGTAAAACCAGTTTCCATGGAACGATTTATGAAAGCGGTGAATAAAGTCATAGAAAAAATCACTATCGGAGCTAATACAACAGCAGATGCAATAACACGAGTTGATTACATGTTCGTGAAGAGTGATCAGAAGCTGATAAAAATAAAATTTGCTGACATTGAATATATAGAAGGCATGAAAGATTATGTGAAGATTTTCACTCATGAAAGAATGATTGTTACCTTACATACCATGAAATTTTTTGAAGCAAGTTTACCAAAAGGATTTCTACGTATACACAAATCTTATATCATTAACCTGGATGGAATAAAATCGATAGCGGGTAATGAAGTAGAGATTAGAAATCAGAAACTCCCTATTGGCAGTAGCTACAAGGAAAATTTAATGAAGGTGGTACAGTAAATCAGAAACAATCGTATTATCTTTTTTATATTAATATAGTCTTTAAAAATCCATTTTAATATTGCAGCTATCTATTCCATTTTTTGAAAAGCTATTGAAACTGAATAACCATTTTTAGATTTAAAAAAAGACATAAAACATCGTAAATTTTGATATGTTTTAAATAAAAATATGCAATCATAATTTTCCTGCATTATTATTCCACAAATTGCCGGCTACACCAATAAAATTACATTTTTCAAATATCAGGTCTAGATGGACTATTAAGATATTGATATCCAATCATTAAGCTTGTCTCCTATTCTATTTTTCAACTAGGATTCATCTACTAAAAAAACTACCTTAGCGCGCTTAAAATTAACCGCCGTTATACCGACATGGAGAATAGACTCAGCTTCCGGCTGGCCGACTTTTTATTTAAAAATGCATTCCCGGTATATAAGTTACTTTACAGTTCTTTTAAGAAAAACCAGGATGCTGATGAAATAGCCTACCTGAAGAAGGAAATAAAAAGCGGAGATATTGTTCTTGATATTGGCTCCAATATTGGGTTTTATGCTACCATTATCAGTGAACTAGTGGGTAAAACTGGAAGGGTTTATTGTTTTGAGCCTGATAGAATCAACTTTAAGTACCTGCAAAACAAAGTGAGTAAGCTTCCAAATATTACCACTATAAATGCAGCAGTTTCTGATAAAACAGGTACACTGGAAATATTTATTTCGCACCGCTTAAATGTAGATCATCGCACTTATAAGCCTGCAAAATATGACAGTTCCCATTTGGTGGACTCAGTTAAAATCGATGATTATTTAAGTAAGGATCGTAAAGTGAACTTTATAAAAATTGACATTCAAGGTGCAGAATTCTTTGCATTTAAAGGAATGATAGAAATATTAAAAAGTAATAAAGGACTACAGATTTTGACTGAATTCTGGCCTTTTGCATTAAAAAGCTCAGGAGCATCTGCGGAAGAACTTTTGCAATTTATGAATAATCTCGGGTATCAGGCATATCTCTTCAATGATGGAAAACTCACAGACCTTAACATGAGCAACCTTCACTTAATTAGTGCTGACGAAAAAAATGACTCCTGCAACGTTGTATTTAAGAACTGATTATGTCAAAAAAAATCACTAAACCAACCCCGATAAAACCACCGCTGGCTGCTAAAACCAAATCGTCATTATTCGACCGATGGGAAGAATCTCTGAAAAAGAATCAAACAAAATTTTTGTTCATCACTCTGGGTATATCGCTTCTGTTTTCTGCCCTTCTTTTTGATGTTAAAATCAGTGAGCTTAATGATGATTCATTATATATTGAAGGCGGATTTAATTTTGCGGAAGATATTCATCATGCGTTTACTGCAAACGCTCCATTATATCCTTTAATATTAAGCATACCGATAAAATTATTCGGAATTAATCTTATTTTATTAAAGTCGATATCTGTACTTTTTACATTATTGCACTTATGGTTTCTTTTTCTTGCATTTCGAAACAGAATACCATATCTGGTTATTTTTCCGGTTCTGTTTATTTTATCTGTTAACTCTTTCATACATTACTTTGCAAGTCTTACTTTTACTGAATCACTATATCTCTTCCTTCAGGCAGTTTTTCTTTATGTATTCTTCCGGGTCTATGATAAAACTAAAGATAATAAATCAATAAAAGACAATTGGTATCAGTGGTTAATTGTGGGTGTGTTTCTTTTTCTGTTAAACTTCTGTAAGAATATTGCAGTTGGCGCAGCAGCAGCCGTTATTGTAGCACTGTTACTTAACCGTAAATGGATGCATTCGCTTTATGCTTTGGCAGGTGTACTTCTTATCAGAATTCCATCAGACATGCTTCGAACCGCGTTCTGGGGTGTTGATCAGTTTAGCAGCCAGTCCGGCATTTTACGTCAGGTTGATCCTTATAATCCTTCCAAAGGATTGGAAACAACAGCAGGTTTCGTTCAAAGATTTATTGATAATACCAATTTATATATCGGGAAACGTCTTTATCAGATTTTTGGATTTGTTTCACCGGAAAATACTGAAACAAAAGCCGGTCTGGTGTTTTTTACTGCAGTGTTTTTTATAATAGCTTTAGTTGCTATCATTAGAAACAAAAATTTCTATATGCAGTTTATTATGCTCTATTCATTAACTATGATGGCGCTTACTTTTATTGTTCTTCAAAAGCAGTGGGATCAGCCTCGTATGGTGCTTGTTTATACTCCATACATACTTCTTATTTTCTTTTACGGAATTTACCATCTTGTAAAAAAGGGGGCAGCACAATTTGTATATATAATTCTGGCATTCATTTTAATCAGCAGTAGTTTGTTATCAAGTATGGGGAAAGCATCTGCAAACATTCCAAGGCTGCAGAAAAATCTTAAAGGTGATTTACTTTATGGTTATACGGAAGATTGGGTAAATTTTCTGAAAATGAGCCTTTATTGCGCTGATAGTCTTCCACCAACAAGTTATGTGGTATCCCGTAAAGCACCTATGTCATTTGTATATTCAAAAGGAAAGAGATTTTACCCGGTTTACACTGTTTTTAGTGATGACCCTGATACGGTACTGGCTACATTACAACGCGAAAAAGTTACACATGTAATTATTGCCAGCCTTCGGAGAAATCCTAAGAAAATTGATGGCTATACGATTAATACAATCAACAGATTATTACAACCGATAGCCGTAAAATATCCTCAAAAATTACGGCTGGTTAAACAAATCGGGGAAAGCGAGCCTGCTTATTTATATGAAATTAATTATTAAAAAATGGATCAAAGATTAGCGAATGAAATAGCACACGGTAAAAAGCTTTTAAAAGGCGGCGCCGAAAGTATATGGAACTGGGATAGTCCCGCAGGACGTATTCGTGCTGATCGCAGGGCTGCCTATTTTATTTCTGAAGGCCGTATAACTGCCAATGACTATGTATTGGAAATTGGTTGTGGTACGGGCTTATTCACCAGAAAAGTTGCTGCTGTTACTCATTGTAAATTGATTGCTACCGATCTTTCAGAAGAATTGCTGCAAATGGCGAGGGAGAAGTTTCCGGAAGGATCATTTGTTCACGATGATGCAATGAAAATGCAATTCGGCAACGATACATTTGATGTAGTTATTGGCAGTTCTATTCTGCATCATTTGGAAATGAATAAAGCAATGAAGGAAATTTTTCGTGTGTTGAAAAAAGGCGGACGCATTGTTTTTGCAGAACCTAATATGGTGAACCCACAAATTCTTATTCAAAAAAATATTCCGTTCATTAAGAGATGGCTGGGTGATTCTCCTGATGAAACCGCAATACAAAGATGGTCGTTTAAAAAATTGATGGAAGACACCGGCTTCGTAAATGTCAAAGTTTTTCCTTATGATTTTTTGCATCCAATAGTACCAAAACCACTTATTGGTATTATAAATGCAACTGGAAAAGTAGTGGAAAGAATTCCGATATTAAAAGAAATTGCAGGGTCTGTTATCATTTATGGTGAAAAATAATTAAACTAAATTAAATTGCGTTACAAAGATTACTTCAACAACATAGCCGGCGAAAGAAGCCGGATGCGAAACAGACATTCCTATTACTGGAATGATATTTCCTCCTATTGCAATTATTTTTCCCATGAAACATTTTCTGTTTTGGAAATCGGATGTGGTACGGGTGAGTTGCTGATGCAGGTGAAAGGCAGAA
>JANOBN010000257.1:0-4833 GCA_031411675.1 Bacteroidota bacterium
TCCGTTGGTTTTTTGCTGCTGGTTGGATTAATTGTAAATTCTTTAATGGATGTCTTAAGTAGTCGTTTGATTACTTTTTTTCCTCAAGATATTATTTATTTACTATATGCATTGAATTTGATAATTGTGTTCCTCATTATTACATTGTTATTTGTGGTAATATTTAAAACATTACCTGACGGAAAAGTGGTACTTCGTGATTGCTTCATAGGAGCCGCATTTACTTCCATACTTTTTATGTTGGGAAAATTTGCAATAGGGGCTTACCTTGGAAGTTCGGCTATGGCAGGTATCTATGGTGCTGCAGGATCGCTTATATTAATTCTGGCGTGGGTTTATTACTCCGCAATAATTCTCTATTTCGGCGCTGAGTTCACAAAGGTGTATTCCATTATGCATGGAGGTAATATTGTGCCGAATGAATATGCGGTTAGATTTTCAAAATCGTCCTTTAATTTTCACGAAGACCCACAAGAAATTATTAAGGATTAAGATGTGCAACAATATCTTTTTTCTCTATAAAGCCCGTATTCGACCAGGTAAGATTTTTGTTTTTATAAACCTGCAATGCAGGAAGTCCGTCAATTCTTAGTTCTTTGCAAAGTGACTGATTGTTGTCGGCATTAATCCGAATTACAACAACTGTTGCACTCATTTCATTGGATATCTCTTCTAAATAAGGCTTCATTTTTTTGCAGGGGGCACACCAGTCGGCATAAAAATCAATAAGTACTGTTTTATCGGCAACAAGAAGCTGATCAAATTGTGCTTTACTCATCCCCGGATTTGTTTTTGTGCTCTCTTTTGTTTCCGGCATATTGGCACCTCGCCATTTCATTATGCCACCGCTTAGTTCATACACTTCTTTAAATCCATCTTCCCGCATTTTAGTAGCTGCGGAAGAACTTCTTCCGCCACTTAAACAATATACAAACACTGGTTTTGATTTATCAATATAGGAAATCTCTGCATCAAATTTATCGCCATTCCAGTCAATATTTTTTGCATTAATAAGATGTCCCTTCGAAAATTCTTCCGGAGTTCTTACGTCAATGATTTCTGCAAAAGGCGTTGCTTTTATTTTTGTATCGAAATCAGCAGCGGATAAATTTGTGTTTTTCGTTTGCCCGTTTACACAACTGTTTAATAACAATATGAAAAGCACGGCAATTGATATCAGGTAATTTTTCATTTATGATTGATATTGATGAATGATTTTTTCAAGATTTCCGGCATCAATCACACCGGATTGCCGCCATTTTATAACTCCTTTTTTAAACAGTATTAAAGTGGGAACACCTTGTATTTTGTAAGCCCTTGATACTTGGGGATTTTTATCAACATCCACTTTAATTATCGTTGCTTTATCTCCCATTTTAGTTTTAAGCTCTGCTAAAATAGGTTTCATCATTTTGCACGGACCACACCATTCGGCGAAGAAATCAACCAACGTTGGCGTGTCGCTTTTTATCATTTCATTAAACCTGCCTGACATCGCTTAGTATTTTACTGTAGTAAGTAAAGTTATTTTTGATTTAATAGAATTCGAAATTAAGCAAGCTGCTTCTGATTTTTGCAGAATTCTCTCTGCCTTATCTTTATCTGCTTCATTAACAATAGTTAAAATCGGTTCCAGAATAATCTCTGTCATTAATAATTTGCCTTCCGGTTGCTCCAGTTTTCCTTTAGCAGAGCATTCAAAAGCAGTAAAGGTTAATTTAGAGTTCTCGGCAATAGTTAAGAATGTAGTCATAAAACAACTTAATACTGCAGAAGTAAGTAAATGTTCCGGCGACCAGATTCCAGCCATACCTTTTGGAAACGGAGGAGGTGTGGCAACTTCAATAGTGTTGTTTAATTCTGGTGATGACATTTCACCTTTTCTGTCTGCTATCCATTTTAAATTTACGTTATAATAATGTGAATCCATAACTTTGTTTTAGCGAATTTGTTTTTCTGAATTCTTTGATACTTCAATTACCGGTATTCTTTAAATAAAATAATTAAATTATTTCAGTTTACTGTCAAGACTGCCCCAACCTCCGCCGTTGTAAACATATTGATATCCATTCTTTTTCAGGAAGTTTTTGGCAGATGCACTTCTCATTCCCGAAGCACAACAGGTAATGATGTGCTGGCTTTTATCTTTAAGTTTATTTAAGTGACTCGGCAAAAGAGCCAAAGGAATATTTACAGAACCGGCAATATGTCCACCGGCATATTCACTTTTACTTCTTACATCTATGATTACAGCACCTTGTTTAACCAGCATGGCATAATCAGCCTTTGGCCCAATGCCAAATATTTTTTTTATTCTAGTGATCATCTTTAATTAGTTTCAGGTAAAATTATTAGTTCTGCAAAAATAGTAATTAAGAGTAGCAATGAAGGTGATAAATACCAGTTAAAAATGGCATTTTCGGGCTGAATCCTGAGTTTTGAGATAATTTTAGCCATAGGATGGTTTGCATCTTTAAGAACTGATGATAGTAACTGGATATACACAAGTCGGGAATCAATATCAGGTATTTATTTTATTGCACCGGTTAACAAGGTTAATATTGAAAAACAAAATGTATTATTAGTACAGGAAAATAATCCAAACCATAATTATGAAATTAAGCCAGATTTTATTAGCCGAGTTTAAAGAAGAAGCCGCCAGTACGCGTAAGTTGTTGGAATTAGTGCAATTTGAAAAGACGGATTTTAAACCACATGAAAAGTCGATAAAATAAAAGCGTTTAGCTGTCCATGTTGCGGAAATCGGTGGATGGTAGAATGAATGTTTGATGCATAATGAATTGGATTTCTCGAATGGTGATTTTACACCACAGGAATTTAATTCAACAGCAGAAATAGTTGCACTTCATGACATGCTTGTTTGAAAAACATAGAAAATATTAAATGAAATTTCAGAAGAGGAATTTGCAAAGTCATAGACTATGCGTAACGGTGGGTAGATTTATTTTACCATGCCTCAGTCAAATGTGGCTCGCACCTGGTGTTTAAATCATTTATATCATCATCGCGGACAGCTTACTGTTTATCTTCGTTTATTGAATGTACCCATTCCGGGAACTTATGGACCTTCGGCAGATACGATGTAAGGAGGAATAGCCCTAGAAAATAATATTAATCAGGGCAACTATTTAAGAATGTAGGGACAGGCTATCTAAAAGAATGGGCGTAGTTAGACGCAACGTCTGGTGGTAGGTGAGGGTGATTGGAAGGGTGTTGATAGCATTAATTTCCTTAAAATTCTTACCTTCGGAAAAAATTTAATCTATGATCCTGTTTCTTATTGGAATTTTATTATTTGTGTTTTCTACCAGAGTAGCCATGCTCTTTCCTTTTCATCAATGGCTGCCAACTACTATTAAGTTTGCCGGTATTGCACTGGCTCTGGTAGGTATTAGTACAGCCTGTTTCAAACAAATTGATGCCGGTAATGTTGGAGTACAGACTTTATTTGGCAAGGTGCAGCCCGAAATACTGGAAAGTGGTTTGCATTTTATTAATCCGTTACTCGAAGTGGAGAGGATGGACGTTAAAACACAAAATTACACGATGTCTGCCATTGCTTCAGAAGGTGATAAAAGTGGTGATGATGCAATTCGTGTTTTAAGTGCTGATGGTTTGGAAGTAGTGATTGATCTTACTATTTTATATAGAGTGGTGCCGGCAGAAGCGCCACGTCTCTATCGTGAGGTAGGATTAGATTTTAAAAATGTGGTAGTGCGCCCGATTACCCGAACAAAAATTCGTGACAATGCTGTTTATTATGATGCTGTTGCTTTATATTCCGGGAAACGGGATGAGTTTCAAATAAAGATATCTCAAAGTATTGAAAGAGATTTTAAATCCCGTGGTTTAATTTTAGAACAACTGCTTATCCGTAATATTTCTTTACCACAATCGGTTAAAACGGCAATTGAATCGAAGATAAATGCCGAACAGGAATCACAGAAAATGCAATTCGTATTGCAGAAAGAACGTCAGGAGGCAGATCGTAAGAGGGTAGAAGCACAAGGTATAGCAGATTATCAAAGAATTATTAATTCTGAACTTTCTGATAAGCTCTTACAATACGAAAGTATAAAAGCGCAAAAGGAAATTGCCTTATCTCAAAATGCTAAAGTTATTATTATGGGCAAGGGCAATCCACAGGTTTTAATTGGAGATAAGTAATAGTATGAAGAAGGACTTTTAGTTTTTAATATGCCGATTTTGCCCAACTTCCAACGCATGATGTCGTTAATCGATGAGGTGTTTGCCACCAGAAACGATCCGGGACAGTTGCAGGTTGATGGAAAGGTAATGCATAAACTGGAATCTATACATCCTGCTACTCTTTCGGAATTCGCTGATGTTAATGGTCCTGTTATTTGGGCGCTGATTATACCGACTACGAGGGTGGTGATGAATGATTTTCTTGTCGGAAAAATATCCGAGAAAGAAATTC
The DNA here is from genome assembly GCA_031411675.1 of Bacteroidota bacterium. Taxonomy (GTDB): domain Bacteria; phylum Bacteroidota; class Bacteroidia; order AKYH767-A; family OLB10; genus JANOXC01. The sequence goes on from JANOBN010000257.1 coordinate 4,463, forward strand.
TTCAAAATACCGAACCCGGCGAATCGTATGATTGCATTTACCTGTGTTCCGTTACAACGTTACCTGAATACAGAGGCAAAGGAGATACAAAAAAACTTTGTATTGAAGCAGTGCAGTCTGTTTGTAATGATCATTCAATAACAACTCTTTTTGTCTGGCCTTTTACCAAAGAAGGAGAAAACCTTGCGAAAGCACTTGCAAGTGAATGTAAGTTGGAATTGCAGATTTTAAAGCATTAGTGATTTTTTATTCAAAGCATTTATGCCAAAAGTGCGCAGATCAAATTTAAAAGCCATTTGATTTATTATCTCACTAAAAGCTTTTTGCAAATAATATTTTTACCGGAAATAATTCTTATCAAATAAACTCCT
>JANOBN010000258.1:0-5609 GCA_031411675.1 Bacteroidota bacterium
TTATGAAAAAAACAGTATTTATTTACGGCTTCATCTCAGGACTTATAATTGTCACGTTGTCCTATTTTATTCTTTGGATGAATATGGATATGGATAATATGGATAATGGCATGTTGATTGGCTATACCATAATGGTGGTAGCATTATCTGTCATATTTTTCGCTGTTAAATCGTATCGTGACAATCAACTGAACGGCTCCATTAAACTTGGCAAAGCATTTCTGCTGGGATTATACATTACCCTTGTTGCCGGATGTATGTATGCAACAACATGGGAGGTATATTACAGAAACGATGGAAGTAATTTCATGGAAAAGTATATGGCTAAATATGAAAAAGACATGCGGGCTTCCGGTACCACTGAAGCACATATAAATGCTGAATTAAATAAAATGAAAGAGATGGCCGAATACTATAAAAATCCTGTCATTCGTTTTGGTATGACTTTAATGGAAATACTTCCGGTAGGGATTTTCATTTCGCTGATTTCAGCATTGTTCCTCAAAAGAAAAGTTGCAATTTAAATACAAAAAAACATGAGCGATACATCAAAAAATATTTTTGCATGGCACGATTTAACGGTTGCAAATGCTGATAAAGTTAGTGATTTCTACTGCGAAGTGGCAGGATGTACGAAAGAAAGAATAAGCATGGGTTATTACGATGATTACATCATGAAAGACAGTAATGGAAATGTTGTTGCCGGCATTTGTCATGCAAAAGGTAGTAATGTGGGTTTGTCACCGGTATGGCTTTCCTATGTTATGGTAAACAATCTGGAAGATAGTCTGCATAAATGTGTTGCTAACGGCGGCAAGATTCATGGTGCAAAAAGGAAAATGGGGCCTTCTGGCGAATATTGTCTGATTGAAGATCCTGCCGGGGCCTTTATGATGCTTGCTTCGGGGAAATTTGAGTAAAAAAGAAATTGATGGCTACAACAATTAGTTGTACATTTAATCTTTTACTTCTATATTTGTATGGCCACCTTTTTCTACTAAATATTCTTCCTGATAAATACCTGAATGTTGCCGGAAAGGTCCATTACATCTTATGTAATTTATATTGTACTAGTACTGATAAGTATTTTGCAGACTGCAAGTGCGCAACCTTGCCAAACAGCAGGAACAATTTTTAACGAATCGGTAGGCACAGTATCTACTAATACCACAATATCAAATCATGAATCTGCAAATGGTTTTGACAACGATAGTTATACCATGTCGGGTACCGGCGAGATCAGGTCTACTAATACATCTTCCGGTTATGGTGCCGGAAACCCTACAGCTTCAGGTAGTGCAAATGTTTTTCTAACTAATACGAATGGAAGAAACATTATTATTTCAGGCATCAATACAACAGGTGATGGCAACCTTCGCCTGGCATTTGGTCTATATAAAAGTACCAATACCGGAAACGGTGCCGATGGATCTGAACTTAAAATATTATTAAGCACAGATGGTATCAATTATCCTTATCAATTAAATTTCGACAGTTTGCCGACAGGAGATGTAACGGCCGGATGGTATTACAGAATTGCAAAAGGAAATATACCGAGAAGCAGTAATTTACGCATTCAGTTTCTCCAAAACAGCAACACTACTCAATACCGCATTGATGATATTAAATTACAATTTGGATTAACACCACAAATAGTATCGAGTGGTCCGCTTACTTTTTGTAATGGGGATTCCGTAGTATTATCGGTTAGTGAATCCAACAATTATTTATGGAGCACAAATGAAAATACACAAAGCATAGTAGTAAAGTCTTCAGGCAGTTATTCAGTAAATGTAAATTGTATTCCATCATTATCAACCAATGTACAAGTTAATCCTTGTGCAGTCATTGTAAATATAAAGGCATTTATTGAAGGATATTATCTAAGTCCAAATCAACAAAGACCGGTAATTGACCCTTTGGTTTTACCATTACTTTCTGATACCGTTGTTTTGGAGCTTCATGATACAACAAGTTATCAGGTATTAAATATTGATACCACTATTATGGATAAGAATGGTATGGCGTCTTTTAATTTTCCGCTTAACACTTTAGGTTCTGCCTATTATTTTGTTTTAAAACACCGAACATCGATACCAACATGGAGTAAAGAGCCTGTTGTTTTTAATAACGACACCATTTCATATGATTTTACAATTTCTACAATTCAAATTTCCAATCCTTTGCCTGTATTAAACAACATTTCTCCCAATAATATAGTTGCCGGTTCTTCCACATTTATTCTTACATTAAGCGGAAGTAATTTTATAAATGGAAGTACGGTAAAATGGAATGGAAATTCCCTTGCTACCACTTTCATTAACGCGAATCAATTAACGGCTTCTGTTGCCGCTTCACTTGTTGCTACATCAGGAAGTGCTTCGGTAACTGTTTATAATCCAACACCCGGTGGAGGCACATCATCCACAATTACCTTTACTATCACATCTGCCAACCCTGTTCCGGTATTAACTTCATTATCCCCAAGTACAATTGTTGCAGGATCATCCACATTTAGCTTAACATTAAACGGAAGTAATTTTATTAATGGAAGCCTTGCTAAATGGAATGGAACCTCACTTACAACCTCATTTATATCAGCAAATCAATTAACGGCTTCTATTGCTTCAACGCTTGTTGCAACAGCAGGAAATGCTACAATAACGGTTTTTAATCCGACACCGGGAGGAGGAACTTCTTTAGGCCTTAATTTTATTATTAGTAATCCGGCACCCACACCTAAGAAATTTTTATTTGATGCAACGAAAGCGGAAACCGCGGGCAATGCTGATTGGGTTATTGATCAGGATGGTTCACCGCAGCGTTTTCCTACACCTGCACAATCAGGAATTACTTCTACTACTGCAGAAACTTTCTGGACCGGTGCAATCTCACAATTTGGTATCGACATCGTAAAAAGCGGAAATAGTGTAGAGACATTACCCTCAGGGACTGCAATCACATACGGTAACAGCAGTAACACGCAGGACTTATCCAATTACCATGTATTTGTTATTGATGAGCCCAATATTGTTTTTACAGCAACAGAAAAAACTGCATTGCTGAATTTTGTCAATAATGGTGGAGGATTATTTGTTGTGGTAGATCATACCGGCTCCGACAGAAATAATGATGGCATGGATTCTCCTGCAATAATTAATGACTTAATGACCAATAATAATGTTCAGACGAATCCGTTTGGTTTAAGTGTAAATCTCACTAACATTTCTCAATTAAGCAGTAATGTACGCACCAATAGTAGCACTAATCCAATATTGAATGGTACTGCCGGAACTGTTACACAACTTGAATATCACAATGGCGCCACACTTACTTTAAACGCAAGTGCGAATTCTACCGTAACAGGACTGATCTGGGAAAATGGTTTTATACAAAGCAGTACACGTGTTATGTGTGCATCAGCGATTTTTGGTTTGGGAAGATTTTTTATTGTTACAGATAGCTCACCGATGGATGATGGTACAGGTGCATCAGGAAACACATTGTTTGTTGGTTATTCCACTTACAGCCATAAAGCACTTTTTATGAATGCTGCATTATGGCTGGCTAAATTGCAATAGCAAGTATCGGCCAAAAATAGTAGATTACACAGGCAATCAACAATACTATTAATGAATACCCTTAGCCGCCAAATACCTCTCTGCATCTATAGCTGCCATACATCCTGATCCTGCTGCAGTAACAGCCTGACGATATATATGATCCTGCACATCACCCGCAGCAAAAACACCTTCTACGTTGGTCTTTGTGCCTCCGGGAACTGCTTTTATATATCCGGCATCATCTAAATCAATCTGCCCTTTAAAGATTGCAGTATTTGGTTCATGACCAATAGCAACAAAAAATCCGGTAACATCAAGAACTCTTTCTTCTTTCGTTTTAACGTTTCTTATTTTTACTCCTTCTACCGTTTTATCTCCCAGTATTTCTACCGTTTCATGATTAAATAGTACTTCAATATTTGCGGTATTCTCCACACGGTGGACCATCGCTTTTGAAGCCCGCATTTCATCTCTTCTCACCAACATATATACTTTACGACAAAGTTTGGCGAGATAGGTGGCTTCCTCTGCTGCTGTATCGCCCGCTCCAACAATTGCAACATCTTGCTGACGAAAAAAATAACCATCACAAACTGCACAAGCCGAAACACCATAGCCATTCAAACGTTGCTCGCTTTCCAGTCCAAGCCATTTTGCACTTGCCCCTGTTGAAATGATTACCGTGTCTGCTTCAATAATATGTTTTTCATCTACAATTACTTTTTTGGGCGATGTAGAAAAATCAACAGATGTTGCATATCCCCATCGAATATCTGTACCGAATCTTTCAGCCTGAGCCTTAAACTCCTCCATCATTTCAGGACCCTGAATACCTTTCGGATAACCAGGATAATTCTCCACATCTGTTGTTATGGTAAGCTGACCGCCCGGTTGCAGCCCCTGATATAAAACCGGTTTGAGATCAGCTCTGGCTGCATAAATTGCTGCCGTATATCCTGCCGGGCCCGAACCAATTATAAGGCATTTAACTTTCTCTGTTGTCATAGAATCTAATTATTCTTCTTCTGTCAAAATTATTATATTTTGTTATTCGCAAATAGCGTATGGATTACATTTTAATTCAAACTTTTCCTTTTATTTCCGTTGTAATTAATTTGAAAACCAAACACCATTAAAGATGTGTTTAATAGAGCCAGGAGATTTTATACGTTAACCAATTCTCCAATTATCTTCTCAACAGAAATACCTTCTGCTTCCGCTTTATAATTTTTCACAATACGATGACGCAATATTGCCGGAGCAACTGCTTTTACATCTTCAATATCGGGTGAATATTTTCCATTTAATATTGCATTACATTTTGCACCAACCACTAAGAATTGTGATGCACGTGGTCCTGCTCCCCATGAAAGGTATTCATTGGTTAGAGAGTGAGCCAAAGTAGTATTCGGACGGGTGCGTGAAGCCAGCGATACTGCATATTGAAGTACATTATCAGGAACCGGAACCTTCCGAATCAAATGTTGAAAAAACACGATATCCTCTCCTTCAAGTATGGTTTGTAAGGTTGGTTCTACGTTACCAGTTGTACTCTTTACCACTTGAATTTCTTCTTCAAATGTTGGGTAGTCAAGCAATACATTAAACATAAAACGATCAAGCTGAGCTTCCGGCAAAGGATATGTTCCCTCCTGTTCTATCGGGTTTTGTGTTGCAAGAACGAAGAATGGATTGCCCAATACATACCTCTTGCCTGCAGCGGTTACTGCACGTTCCTGCATCGCCTCCAGCAATGCTGATTGCGTTTTTGGTGGTGTACGGTTTATCTCATCTGCCAGAATTATATTTGCGAAAAGTGGTCCCTTTACAAACTTAAACTGACGGGACTCATCTAATATTTCCGTTCCAATAATATCTGAAGGCATTAAATCAGGAGTAAACTGTATCCTGTTATAACTTAAACCAAGAACCCGGGAAATGGTGTTTACAAGGAGTGTTTTAGCAAGGCCCGGAACCCCGACCAGTAAACAGTGCCCATTGCTGAAAATAGAAATAAGTACATCGCGTACCACTTCATCCTGTCCT
>JANOBN010000259.1:0-1715 GCA_031411675.1 Bacteroidota bacterium
CGAGCAAGTGCAGTTGTTCGCTGTCGGCAAACCGGAGTCGGCGCAGTGCACGCAAGATATGTAGATCGCGCTCAGTGAGTTCAATCGTTGGAGCAGCGCTCCGCTCAAAGCGTTTACTGCGGCTCAAAATGGTTGGTTAGATGGCACAAGAACGATGGTGGAAAGTTTGACATCCATTAAAAGGGCGGGAGCGAAAGTAATTTTGACTTATTTTGCAAAGGAATATGCCATGTTGTAAAAAAGGGTAAATACTAATTGTAGTTTCCACTAAGCCCCTATGTTCAATTTTAAAACAGATTTTTTGTATCTGAGTCTTCACGGAAGTGGTCGTTCAAAACGACGACTTCCGTAAAACACGCACCAAATTTTTAAAATTGGTATTACTATTTTCAACATAAGGGTTTAGAGCAATAGAAGGTTGTGCTTTGGGGAATTATCTTAAAAATATTCAAACATCATTATTCCTGCCTTATAGAAGAATAAATGAGCACTTGCCTTCTATTTATTTCTCAAACTTCGGCACGTCCAACACTGCTTTTAAGGCAGGTTTTGGTTGATAATTCCTATCCCAAAGAAGCGGATAATTGGTACGGTTAGGAATTGGGTAGTCATTCTTCCAATTCATGCCATCATTTATTCCCCAAAACGTGACACGGTCAATTTTATCTCTTTTCTTATAAAATATTTTGAACAATTCTTGATAACGTTCTGTCAATTTTTTCTGAATATCGGCTGGCAATCCTTTGGTATAGGGGTCAAGATAGTTCTTAAATTCCTCTAACTGAAACTGGGGATGCGTCATACCCTGCCCTATTATTTGTCCTTCACGAGTAAGTGGTAGTACATCTATATCCATCTCCGTAATCATCACTTTAATACCACAAGCAGCATAGGCATCAATTGCCTCTTCAATATATTGATTTTTAGGATAATTAAGCCCCCAATGCCCTTGCATACCAACACCATCTATGCGTATTCCCTCTTTTTGCAACATTTTTATCATACGAATAATCCCATCTCGTTTTTCGGGTCGCCAAGCATTGAAGTCATTATAGTATAGTTCTGTATTAGGAGCATATTGAGCAGCATACTTGAAAGATAATTTCATCAATTCATCACCATCGCCAATGCCATTTACCCATGTGGTAGGGCGATATTTACCATCTTCGCCAATTTGCTCATTCACAACATCCCATGCATTTACCCGTCCTACATAACGGCTTGCCACTGTTTTAATATGCTCATGCAAACGTTCTTTCACGGCTTCATAGCTTCGAGGTTTACCGTTCTCATCCTTAAAAAACCAGTCAGGTGTTTGATTATGCCATACAAGCGTATGCCCAATAATAAACATCCTGTTTTTTTCACCAAAAGCCACATAATCATCGGCTGGACCAAAATTAAATACCCCTGGTTGCGGATTAATGAGAGCTGCTTTCATTACATTTTCAACGGTTATAGTGTTAAAATGTGTCAGCACAATATCTTGCGAGGCTTTATCACTACCTGAAACAATGGCTGGATTTACGGCTGCCCCCATTTTGAAAGCATCCTTATAAGAATCTTTCAAAGTAGCTATTTGGCTATGAATTTGATGAAGGGAACAAAAAAATACTGATGATAATAAAAATTTCTTAATCATAAGAAAAATGTGTTTAGAATTTCAATCGTATCAATCCATATTAAAAATAGCACTTTGATACATTTCAAATTAT
>JANOBN010000260.1:0-4675 GCA_031411675.1 Bacteroidota bacterium
GACAATTATTTAAACTTCCACTTAGCGTATAATTGGATGCACTACTAATTATATTATTGAAGATGCAATTATTGAAATTAATAGTAACAATACTTCCAGCTACTCCCCCACCCCCAACAATGGCGGTACCGTTAATAACACACTTATTAAAATTAATACCTGTAATGGGGGTGGTTAGAAAACTAATGCCACCAGAACCTGAAAACTTACAACTCTCATAGGAAATATTTGAAGTGTTAATATATCCAAAATTAGAGAAATTCAATCCAATAAATTTTGATCCGGAGGAACCAATATTACAATCAATAAAACTTATTGTGCTAACCATCGGGTTTTGCTTATCAGGATTATGTCCGGTACCAATTAAGGTGAGTTGTTTTGATATAGCAAATCCTCCATAAGTTGCTGATGAACCACTTACATAAATCGTGTCTCCATTAACCGACGGTGTTGCCGCTGCGCCCAAAGTTGTAAACTGACCCGGGCTGGGGTTATTGTTGTTTACTGTGCGAACGGTGGCATAAGTGGATGTTTGCACTAAAAATGCACAGCTAATCAGAAATACTAATTTTTTCATGTAGTGGTGGTTTTTTATACTACACCAAAATAAAGGAATTAAATGCACCTGCGCAAGCTTTTTCTTGTCCCTCCTGCGAAGTCCTCAGTCGTTCTACAGAAAGGAGCATGTTTGGCTCTATAAGAAGGTGTCGATTTCAAAACAATGTTGATACGATGAACCCATCTTTGATTGACCACAAATGAGTACAGGGACCATGGAGCTCTTTTATATACCCCACTTTAGCTCCAGGTTTTCTATTTCAAAATGGTTCATGATCCGTAAAACCCTCATCGTATGCCACCTGCTTTGTTTTCCGGGTTTCTCCATATTGATGCGCAGTTGCCCTACAACTGCCGCTGCTATATTCCGGATTCCTTCCTTATTTCGTATTGATTACAGAATTTACATTGCAGCTTTCACTTTTCCAACACATTTAATAATTATCATTTCCATCGCTCCAGTTTTGGTATTTCCCGCGTACCCAGCCAGGCAAAGAAACCGTTGATACCACTTTTCTTCATTTCCTGCATGCAAAATTGCTGCATCTTTTCCGCAGTATCAATTTCCGGTGGAGTCAGAAATTTACCATTCTCATAGCACATGGAGCAATACATTCTGCTTATCGTTCCGTCCTTCTCCGACCCACCTCCTTTTTTTGTCCTTCTTCAACGGGAATCCGCAGCTCTGGCAAAATTTATATTCTTTCATGGTTAATGGTTTTTCTTTTATAATTGTAATTAATACAATGAGGGGATGAACGGTTTCGGGCTTGTAGAAGGTGGCGATTTGCACCACAAATGTTGATACGGAGCACTGAACCGCCTCTTTTGCCAAACCCGTGTACCTGCTTACGCTCTTGTCATTATTGTGTTGTTAATGTTTTAATGGTCTTTTTTTTATCATTCCACCTTTTGTGTCTTTCACACTATTCATTACTACAAAAGCTGTCGGTTCAATTTTTTCTATTTCAGTTGTCAGTTTACTTAGTTCAAGTCTTGTAATTACAGTGTAAACAATTTCAACTTCTTTGATTTCACCTCGTTTTCCATAACCTCGTTTTCCACTATAAAGGGTAACTCCACGCCCCATTTTGTTTATAATCATTTGTCGGATTTCTTCACTATGAGAAGAAATTATTGTAACGCCAATATACTCTTCAATACCTTCTACAATAAAGTCTAGAGTTTTCGAAGCTGCCAGGTAAGTTATCATTGAATAAAGAGCTATTTCAACCCCTAAGAAGTATGCGGCTGCTCCAAAAATGAGAACGTTAATTGCGATAATGATGTCGCCAATTGTTGTCCCGAATTTGCGACTTAAATAGATAGCAAGCACTTCTGTCCCATCAATAACTGCACTGCCACGAATTGCAAAGCCAATACCTGCACCAAGAAAGAAACCACCAAAAATTGCAACCAACAAATTGTCATTGGTTACATTAGGGAATGTAACTGTAGCGAGAACACAAGAAAGTCCTGTTATTGCAATAGCCGTCTTGATTGCAAATTGCTTTCCCATTACATTATAAGCAAGAATGATAAATGGAATATTTACACAAATAATCAGAATGTAAAGCGGAATGTCAGTAAGTGCAGAAATCAATAAAGAAATGCCTGTTGCTCCTCCGTCAATAAAATGGTTGGTTAGCAGAAAGCCTTTAAACCCAAATGATGCTGAGAAAATCCCAATTGTAATTAATATGAGATCTTTAAATTGTCGTTTAGCAGATATAAGAAATTCTCTGTAGCCTTTTGCAAGTTCAAAGTCTGAATACCTTTTTTTCTCCAAAGATTTTTTATCACGGTGTCGTAGTGTTGTCTGAATGATTATTTGTGTCCAAAGAGGGTTCATAGTTTATCTTTCTGTGTCATTTTACACTTGCAGGCAACGGCCGTTCCCCGCCTTGCGGGGCAAAAACAAACATACAAATTTTGTTTCAATGCATATCGAGCAGAGTAGTGGAGTTACCTTGTAAAAAAAAATTCCGAAAACGGTTTGTGGGTTTAAGAAGATAGGCGACCCCAGGCTTCGGGATCGGAGACCAAAACTGTCTGCCAGCACTGAACTTGACATAAAGCACAATCTCGATAGACTTTGTGATCATTTTGCCACTGAACCGCCAATTTCTTAAAACCGCTACTAGCACAAGTGCTGTTTTGTTATCTGTGCTAGTCCGTGATTACCAATTTGGTTGTCATGATTACTTTGTTTTCTTGTGTCAGCCGAATGAAATACAGTCCGCTTGGAAGATTGTCGCGTGAGAGAACAACTGTCTTTCCAGAAATATTTTCCATTTTTTTTACTGTCTGCCCGAAATAATTGTCAATAGTGAAAGTTGCGTTATTGAAAATATTGTTTGTCTGTATAGTTGTTTGCGTTGAAAAAGGATTTGGGTAAAATTTTATTGCAGACATTAAATTTATATTTTGAATACCTGTTTGAAGTCTAATCCAATTAGAAGTAGATAGAGTTGTTACACGAGACGAGCATAAGTCAATAACAGTGGTGAATTTTAAAGTGTCGTTCTGAATTAAAAAAGTGTATTTTCCAGTATCGCTTGCTGAACAAGGTGCACCAGGTAAATCAATAATACTAACGTTGCTGCTGCTGACTTGAAAAGTGGAAACATTGTTATAAGAAATATTATCAATGCTATAAGATATTGTGTCTGTTCCAAAATGAAAATAGGCAAAGAATGTACTTGAAGCATTATAAACTGTCCAAGTAGTATTTGGTAAGGTTTGCGAATAAACGTTTACACTGCTTACAATGATAATAAGTGTAATTAGAGTATTTATCTTTTTCATTTTATTGTTATCAGCGATTCAAGTGATGATAAAGCACTTTTAATTTTCAGTTTTTAAAATAAATATTTTACTGTAGTCCTTTAGCATTGGCACTCACATTTTGAGGGCTTGCGAAGACATGGTTTTAATTGCAGTCACTGCCCGCCCACCACAAATGTAAAAAAAAAACACTGAACTTCAATTACCCACGTCAGACCGCGTTTTTTCAAGCCCTATGTTAGCGGTAGTGCTTTGGTCAATTGTACAAATTCTCATTTGTAATTCTTTAATAATTCTTGGTATGTCCATTCGTTACCTTTTGCAAAAAAGTTATAGGCTTTGTCCCAATCGTCTCCAACTCCCCAACCTATCATAGATGAAACTATTTTTGTGTGTGTTTAGTCAACTTTGATAAATTGCATAACTTCTTGCAGATTTCCATCGCTTTCTCTTACGCTTTTTGCAAAGTTATCGTTGAGGTTAACTTTCAATACAAGTATTTCATAGTCAATGAAACTTGTGATTGGTAATTTTATAGAACTACTGTCTGATAAATTTCTTGATTCGTCATAATTAGTAAGGATGTAACCACCTGATTTAAGTTCAATATGTGCCAAAGGTGCAATCCACTTTTTTAATTTTTCATCCGTTGTAAAAAGTTTCCAAGCGTCAATAACGCTTATTGGAAGAGTACTTTCAAAGCGTAAGACTTTTTCTCCAGATTGATTTATATAAGAAGTATTTTTTAATGTTTGGCTTTGTGCAACAAATGTCATTAAAGTTAAAAAAGTAATTGCTTTTAATTTTCTCATGTTAATAAGCATCGTTTTATATTTTAATTATCATGGTAAATAATTATTTTTCAATTTGAACAACAACATTTTTGCCAAGTGTTTTAAATCGCACACCATTTTCTTGTTTAACAGTTAAAGTAATATGCCCTGTTTTAATTATGTTTAAATCTCCTATGATGCCTGATTTTCCTGAATGTACTCCTCCAATGACAATACATTTGTCGCCCTCATTTAGTTCTTCTCGTGTTTTTTGTGTCATTCTATTTTTAGTTTTTAGTGCCTATCTTGTTTTAGCATGACCGCTAACGTGCTATTTACGCCAGTTTTTAAACCTCCCCTTCCCCAACCCCACCCCAGTGTAAGGATTTCCACAGTCTAAAACATCGCAAAAAATGCCTGTTACTTTTTTCGTCATTGCATTGATGGATTAAAAGTGGTGATTACAATAGTTGAAAGAATAGCTTTAATAGAGGCATTAACAATAGGGCACTCAAAACATTAGTTACAATTGGAAAGTACGAATATACATTAAATAC
>JANOBN010000261.1:0-7367 GCA_031411675.1 Bacteroidota bacterium
GGGAAGGAGAAATCAGAAAGAAAATGATAGAAGAAAGGAAAAGTGCGGAATAAATCTTCATAAATAAGGATTGGTCCGAACGTAACAATAGACCCGATAATAATATCCCGCTACAAAAGAAAAACAGAAAACTCAGATGAATATATATATTCCTGTTGCCGGATAAATAAAGCATGGCAAATAAAAGTACCAGAATAACATGTACAATTAATAGTCCTTTGATGGAACCGGTACCTCGTTTTTTTGCAGTAATGGTTAGTATTAACGCAGCAACTACGGAAAGAATGTAGAGTGTAAGGGAGGCAATCAGTTGGAAATTACTCATACATTACTTCACTATTTATCTTTTGCAATTTTTTCCAGTTCATACAATTCATCCCGGAAGCGTGCTGCTGCAATAAAGTCCAGTTCTTTGGCGGCCTGTTCCATGTTTTTACGGGTAGTCTCCATAGTCTTGGTAAGGGCTTCCTTACTCATGTATTTTACCACAGGATCAGCAGCAATACTTGCAGCATCACTTTCCACATATGCTTTACCTCTTGAAGATGCTGCCACACTTTGCTTCATAATTCCTTCCTTCGATTTATTAAGAGCGGTTGGCGTGATATTATTCAGCTTGTTGTATTCGTCCTGCTTCGCTCTTCTTCTGTTGGTTTCCTCAATGGTTTGTTGCATGCTTGCTGTGATTTTATCAGCATACATTATCACCTTGCCATTTAAATTTCTTGCTGCACGTCCTGCCGTTTGTGTTAATGAACGATTTGATCTTAAAAATCCTTCCTTATCAGCATCCAGAATAGCTACGAGTGATACTTCCGGAAGATCTAATCCTTCTCTCAACAAATTAATTCCAATCAGCACATCAAAAACCCCCAGACGCAAATCACGAAGTATTTCAACTCGCTCCAATGTTTCTACTTCACTATGAATATAGCGGCAACGTATATTTAATTTGGTAAGGTATTTTGATAGTTCTTCTGCCATTCGTTTGGTAAGTGTAGTTACCAGAATCCGTTCATTTCGCTTTACCACTAATTCAATTTCTTCCAGCAAATCATCAACCTGATTAATGCTTGGTCTTACTTCAATCGGAGGATCTAATAATCCTGTTGGACGAATAATTTGTTCTACCAGAATTCCTTCACTTCTTGCCATTTCATAGTCGGCAGGAGTAGCACTAACATAGATTGTCTGATTGCTTAATCCTTCAAACTCATCGAAAGTAAGCGGACGATTATCAATAGCTGCCGGAAGCCGGAAACCATATTCTACCAGGTTCTGCTTTCTGGAACGATCACCACCATACATTGCACGTATCTGCGGAATTGTTGCATGACTTTCATCAATCACCAAAAGATAATCCTGAGGAAAATAATCAAGCAGACAAAAAGGTCGTGTTCCTGAAATCCTGCCATCAAAATAGCGGGAGTAATTCTCAATTCCGGAGCAATATCCTAACTCCCTGATCATCTCCAGATCGAAGGTAACACGGTCTTCCAGTCGTTTTGCTTCCAGTGGCTTACCATTATCCCGAAAATATTCCACCTGCTTCATCAAGTCCGCCTGAATTTCAAAGATCGCTTTTAGCTGTCTGCTCTGGCTTGTAATAAATAAATTGGCAGGAAAAATAGCCAGATGATCATGCTTTTGCAGCTTCTTTCCTGTGGAAGGTTCTATGGTATGCAGGTCTTCAATTTCATCACCAAAAAAAACAATGCGCATCGCAAGATCACTATAAGCCGGAAAAACATCAACCGTATCACCCTGAACCCTGAATGTGCCCCGCTTAAATTCTACAGAGGTGCGGGAATACAGGCTGGTCACCAACCGGTGAAGAAAGCTGTTCCGGCTGATTTTCTGACCTTGCTCAATTCTGATGATATTCTCATCAAAATCAGCAGGATTACCCATACCATAGATGCAGGAAACGGAGGATACAACGATGATATCCCTTCGTCCTGACATGAGTGAAGAAGTTGTGCTAAGCCTCAGCTTTTCAATCTCCTCATTGATGCTCAGATCTTTTTCAATATACGTATTGCTGGAGGGCAAATAAGCTTCCGGCTGGTAATAATCGTAATAGGAAACAAAGTATTCCACAGCATTATTGGGAAAGAATTGCTTGAATTCGCCATATAACTGAGCTGCCAGTGTCTTGTTATGGCTGAGCACCAGGGTCGGGCGATTTACATTCTCAATAACATTTGCTATCGTGAAAGTCTTTCCGGAACCGGTTACTCCCAGTAAAGTTTGAGCATTATCCCCTCTGATAAGCCCTTCCGTAAGCTGTTGAATGGCATCAGGTTGGTCGCCTGTTGGTTTAAATTCTGACTCTAGCTGGAAATTCATGAATTGGCAAAGATAGAGCCTGTAACGATTAGGCGAGTGGAGTATTGCATCCGATTGCCTGAAAAAATGAAATATTAAGATGCAGTTAAAATAAATGGGGGCAATCACATTTTATGTATTTTCGCCCACTCAAATAAAAATCTCTACTAATGAAAATTTCAAAATCAATTGTTTATTTATGTTTTGCGGCCATTATAACCTCTTGTAATGCCCAGGATAAAAAATCCTCTTCATCAACTATGAAAACAGAAATCGATTCAGTAAGCTACGGGCTGGGTGTCAGCGTTGGCGAAAACCTGAAGAAAAGCAACTTCGAAAACCTCAATTTCGATCTTATTGCTAAAGGAATGTCAGATTTTTATGCCGGTAAGCCTGGTATGACAGCTGAGCAGGCAAATACTGCTATCCGCGGTTTTATGGCTGTTGCTGAGAAGAAAAAAGGCGAAGAGAATGTTAAAAAAGGCCAAGCATTCCTAGATGAAAACAAAAAGAAGGAAGGTGTTAAAGTTACTGCCAGCGGTTTGCAGTATATGGTGATGAAAGAGGGTACAGGTCCAAAACCTACTATTAACGATAACGTGACTACCAATTATCATGGAACCTTAATTGATGGTACTGTATTCGATAGTTCAGTGGATCGTGGTCAGCCGGCTTCTTTCCCTGTATCAGGAGTTATACCGGGCTGGACAGAAGCTTTACAAATGATGTCAGTAGGTTCAAAATACAAACTGTTTGTACCGGCTAACTTAGCTTATGGTGACCGTGGAGCAGGACCACAGATAGGACCAAATACTACTTTAATATTTGAAGTAGAACTTATTTCTATTGATCCTAAAAAAGAAGAGCCAAAAGGAGAGCAAAAATAATTTCCTCTGTTTATTGCTTAAAAGCCCCGTAAGTAATTGCTTACGGGGCTTTTAAGTTTATATGAATCGCCATCCCGGAGGATAAATCGTCCTTGTATGTTTACGGGTCTTTACAATGCTTCTGAGCAGCCTGTATTTTGGTGGCCATCCATTCGCACCCCGCAATTGCTGAAACCTGCTTAAAAGTTCCAACTGACTTTCCGTTAATTGCCTGTAATACGTTTCTGAGAATTCGTTAAGTAGCATAATCTGATTATATCAATCAGATCAAATTTACAACGTGAACCGGCCTCTTTCGCCGATTTATTGATTAACAGCAACTATTAGTAGGTCAATGAACGAATCGGAGAATCTCACATCGAAGCAAGCATGCTTCAGGCTTTAATCCTTAACTCCGGTATAGAATGCAAATACCGTTTCAGAAATAGATTCCTTATTATCGATAAAGTAGAATGGACCACCCCAGCGATAGATTACGCGACGGTATTCCGTGGTTTTATTTCTTTTGGTAACCCTTACAATTGTTACAATTCGTTTATCTTCTACAATGTCTTCCCTGGTAATGCTTTCACTTAAATTAGTAGCATTGGCGGAGTTGTATTCTCCACCGGTTTTAGGAGGTAATCTTCTTTTCTTAGTCTCTTCACCCGATGAAGGACGTTGTGTAATGGAAGGCTTTTCAATACCGGAGCTACCGGTTATTTTTTTTGAAGATTCCGAGCCAGATGCAGGAAGGAGACCTGATCCCGGGTCACCACCGTCGGCCATGGCAATCATATTTGAGTTGTCATTACCTCCGTTAACTGTTGCATTGGAGGCTACATCATTCCCCGAGGAACCGGTTTGTATCGGGGGTACTTCATTCGCTGCATTGCCTGTACTGCTATGAGGGGGTTCCTGAGCTGCAATACCCGTGTTTTTTGGGGGCTCTTCAGCAGCCACTTCTTGTTTTGGGGCCGGCGGTTTTTCTTTTTCTGCAGCAGCTAATTTGGCTTTTTCATCAGCTTCTGCTTTACGTTGTGCACGAAGTGCTTCCGCCTCCTGTATTTCCTTTTCTTTTTCAGCGGCTGCCAACTTTGCTTTTTCATTTGCCTCCGCTTTACGTTGCGCCTGAAGCGCCTCTGCCTCCTGTTTTTGCTTTTCCTTCTCTGCAGCAGCCAGCTTTTCTTTTTCCTCTTCAGCAGCCTTACGTTGTGCCTGAAGTGCATCTTCCTCCTCTTTCTTTTTCTTCTTGGCAGCCTTTTCATCTGCGCGGGATGCCTTTTGGAATTCTGCTTTTGCAATAACAGTATCCTTATCGTTATTATGATCAGCTACATCCGACAAAACAGATTTACTATAATCCGTATCAAAATTAAACTCATCTAGAACAGGATCATAATGAATAACACCTACTGCCTGGTTGTATGCTACAATATGCTTATCGCTTTCCTGCTTAAATAATTTTACCCCGATTGCATAGGGTTCAAAGCCATCTTTAATTCTGGCTGCCGGAGCGTCCGTATTGAACTCAATGGTTTTTGTAACATAACCATCTTTGGTAAATACCAGGGTGTAGAGTTTGTCAAAATCAAGTTTAAGCCGCATTTTACTGGAACCGGATTGAGTAAAGGCATCTTTGCCATCTTTCTTTACTTTTACCAGCACTCCGTCCATACTGCCGCTCTCAACGTCCAGCTTAACCGGTACTTCCAGGTAATTATTCTGGCCATAAGAAGAGGTTGAGGCAATCAGGAATGACATTAAAAGCATACTAACTTTGAGTTTGCTTCGAAATAATTTGTGTAGATGTAAAACCATGTGTTGTTGTTTTAAGTAGAAATGATGAAATACCCAAGGTGGATGAAGACATTCCGATCATTGAACACAGGCAAAATAGCACTGGCATTGCTGCTGGTTTTAGCAATTACAGGCAGATCTTACAGTCAGAAACCTGACCGAAAAACAACACTTTCTTACATCAATAAAAAACTGGCACCATTATGCGTAATAGAGATGCGCACCGGAACACTGATAGCAACATTTACCGAAGCGGATGGGAAAAAAGTACGGGAAGATAAAGTGCCGGCATTTGAACTGGATACTGCTGTAATATATGATTCAAAAGATAAAATCTTATCAGTGAACTGTATCAGCGACAGAAAAGATTGCGTGACACGAACACTATATAAATTAAAGATAAAAAGACAATATAACCGTATTAGTTTTGTAGTAAACGATGAAACACAAGTTGAAAATTTACGTAAAGCACTTATCCACCTTATAAGAATAGACTCTGAATTTAAATATAGCGATGAAATCACCTTTGAATAAATTATTTCTTACAGTCATGTTACTTTCATCCAGCGTAGCTCTTCATGCACAGGATAAGAAAAAATCAAATGATTATTACATAAAAGGCCAGCAGCATTTTGCTTCTGCTGATTATGAAGATGCCATAAATGACTTCACTTTGGCCATTGAAGCGGACAGCAACAACTACAATGCCTGGATCAGAAGGGGGTTTACCAAAAGTCTGATTAAAGATTTTGATGGCGAATTGAATGACTACACCACCGTGATAAAAAGAGAGCCGACACACCTGTGGGCATATATATCAAGGGCAAGTGCTAAAATCAGAAGATCGGAATTTAAAGAAGCGATAGTTGATTGCAATAAAGCGATCTCCATCAATCCCAAAGAGGCAGAAGCTTATAATAACAGAGGCTTTGCAAAAAAAGGTTTGGGTGATAAAGAAGGTGCGTGTGATGATTGGAATCAATCTAAAAAACTGGGCAATGCAGAAGCAAAAATCATTTTGAAAAATAATTATTGTAAATAAATCAGTACCTTTAATAAACACAATCCAAGTTAAAAACATTATTTCTTTAGGTCATTATGAAAGCAAACATTCCTATTATAACAGTTCTTGCAGCGATCTTCTTTTCGCTTATATTACTTATTGCACAAGGCGGCGAAGATGTTAATCAGTGCGTTGTGAAGTATAAAAGTGAATGGGGACAACCCTGCACTAATTGCGCAGAATACAATAAAAGCTATCGTGTTTATTTCAGAAATGAATGCTACACGAAGTTAGATGTTAAAGTAGCGGCTCAGGAGTCAGATAAGCGCTGGAAGACATACACCAAACTGGGAATGGGTCCACAGGACACAATAGTTGCTTATGCCTGTAAGGGCACGGGAAAGTACATGATATGGCCCAAGAAAGCCGGCGATACTTCAATAGAGCTGCCATCTGATGAGCAGGTGAATGAGCAATATGCTGAGTAGTATTAAAATTTTTCTGATACGCCCATACCAAAAAGGGCGAAATCATATTTAACCGGATCGTTCTGATCAAATCGCCTTAAGGCTTTAGTTACCTCTTCTACAGCTTTCCAATCATTCTGTTTCCGTTTTAATAAACCTAATTCCCTTGCTACTCTTCCGGAGTGGACATCCAGCGGAAGCATCAATTGCGACATTTTAATTTTATTCCAGATTCCAAAATCCACACCGGCTTCATCCTTACGAACCATCCAACGCAAGAACATATTAATGCGCTTAGCCGCTGATCCTGACATAGGATCTGCAAGGTGTTTTTCCGTTCGGGTTTGATGCGGAAATGATAAAAAACGAGACCTGAACCTAGAAATCAGGACATTCAAATCGCTATTTTGAGCAGATTTTTCATCAAAAAAAGCGTTTTCAAGACACTTAAACTGCAGTAAAAGCATTTGTAAAGCAGTTAAAAAGGTGGTGCAATCGACGCCATTAAAGGTACGATGGGTAAAATTCCGGAATGGTTTAAGGTCTTTTGGGCTGAATCCTCTAATAAATGCATCTGGGGCATCATCCATCAGCACCATAAGATGGTTGGCATTCTTTATTATTACCGGTCTTTGTCCCCAGGCAAAGGTAGCGGCCAGGAAGCCGCTAATTTCAATATCACCGGTGCTTTTATAACGGTGCGGAATAGAAATCGGGTCATTTTCAATGAAGGCTAAGTCATTGAATTGATGATATTTAATATCCAGAAAGTCTTTGATTTCTTTTGCTTTCAATTGAGGGAACAGGGAGGGCTATAAACGTCCAAGTCCCGCATTAAGCGGGACCCGGAAGACACAGAAAAGCCAAAACAATTACTACTATGAACAACAAAACCCTTTACTG
>JANOBN010000262.1:0-6933 GCA_031411675.1 Bacteroidota bacterium
AATGCCTTATTAAATCATTAATTTTTAAATTTTAGTGTTTAATTATTTCGTTGGTTTTTAAAATAAACGACAGGGGTGAAATAGTAAAATATATGTCAACAATGATTGACATTACTTCTCTTAAAATATATCAGGAAGAAGTACTCAACAGCGAATATAAATACAAAGACGTTGTAAACAGTGTACGTGAAATGATTTTTCAGGTAGATGCAAAGTCAGAGTTTGTAATACTGAATGCCGCCTGGACAGATATTACCGGTTTTTCCATAGTTGACTCATTGGGTATGTCAATCATTGATTTTGTGCATGAAGACCAAAAAGTTTACTTGTTGTCAGAACTAAACAAATTACATAATTCAAAAGTAACTTCCATTAACCAGGTTATCCGTTTTATTACAAAAGATGGAAGCTATTTATGGTTCGACTTCTTTGCCCGTTTGATGCTTCGTGATGATGGAGCACTGGTTGGAATAACCGGGACAATGGAGAATATCACCGAAAAGAAGAAAAACGAAGAAATATTAATGAATGCTCTGGCATTTAACAAGGCATTACTAGATGCAGCGGAACAGGCTATTGTTGCAACGGATGCAAAAGGCATTATCAACACTTTTAACGCAGGTGCTGAAAAAATGCTTGGCTATTCTGCTTCCAAAGTTATTGGCAGTATGCGCCTGGAGCAATTGCATGATCAATCCGAAATGGAAAACCGCCGGCAAATGATCTCAGAAGAGTCGGGTTATGAGATTGCTTCCGGATTTGCTACTATTATAGCTAACAGTAAAAGAAAATCAGAAAACGAAGCAGAATGGATCTATATTGATTGTAACAATAAATCTATTCCTGTGCATTTAAATGTAACGGCCATTCGTGATGACAACGGTATCATCAAAGGTTATCTGAGTATTGCAAATGATATCACTTACCGAAAAAATGCGGAAATGGTGATACTAAAGAATGAGAAAAAATATCGTGATCTCATTGATTTCAGCCAGGGGCTTATTTGCACTCATGAAAAAAATGGAAAACTCTTGTCAGTTAATCCGGCCGTTTGTCAAACCACAGGATACTGTAAAGAAGAATTAATTGGCAAAAATTTGGCTGATTTTATTCCG
This sequence comes from Bacteroidota bacterium, assembly GCA_031411675.1. GTDB lineage: Bacteria > Bacteroidota > Bacteroidia > AKYH767-A > OLB10 > JANOXC01. The sequence goes on from JANOBN010000262.1 coordinate 1,116, forward strand.
GAATCATACCGTGAATTATTTCAAAGTAAATACCTTACTGCTTTTAATACGGAAAAAATATCAAAAGGTATATTGGCATTCACCGCAAAAAGTGGAGAAAATTTATTTTTGTTATATAAAAACTATCTTGTTGAAGAGCCCGGTGAGTTGTCTTATATAGTAGGTTTTGCTCATGATATCTCAGACAGAATAAAGATGGAGAACGATCTTAAAGAAGCTATTCGTATTGCAGAAGATTCCGCACAGGCAAAAGAATTGTTTCTTGGCAATATCAGTCATGAGATCAGAACACCTATGAATGGAATTGTTGGTTTAACAAATCTGCTGTTAAAATCCGACTTAAATGCAAGACAACATCAATTTGCAAAATCAGTAAAAGACTCAGCAGAAAATCTCATCTGTATTGTAAATGATGTTTTGGATTTAAATAAAATTCAATCCGGCAACCTTCGTTTGAATGAGCAACCGTTTGATATTAATTTATTCTTAATAAATATCAGCCGTACCTATCAAGAAGAATGCAATCAAAAATCGCTGGAGTTTATTTATAAAAATGAAGGGCTGCTCCCGCAATATTTAATTGGAGATTATCAACGAATCAACCAGGTTTTAGTAAACGTCTTAGGCAATGCCATTAAATTCACTGAGAAAGGCCAAATCACTTTTAGTATAAAAAGTCACATTGAAGCTGACAATTATGTAACTCTTTGCTTCTCAGTTAAAGACACCGGAATTGGTATTGCTGCTGATAAACAAACACAGGTCTTTAACAGCTTTACACAGGCAGATACACAGTCCTCCCGCAAATTTGGCGGTACAGGAATGGGTCTGACTATCGTTAAGCTATTACTGGAAAAAATGGGATCAACTATTACAATGTCCAGTTTTCTATCAGAAGGGACAGAGTTCACCTTTGAGCTTCGTTTGAAAAAATCAGAATCTATGCCAGTAACATTACCGGAAGGAAATCATAAGGATGCCTTATTTGGAAAAACCATATTAATGGCAGAAGACAATAAAGTGAACCAGATATTTGCGAAAGAATTATTGAAGGAATGGGGAACCCATCTGTCGATAGTTGAAAATGGAGAAGAAGCCATTGAATGGTTAAAGGAACATACTTGCGATATTATTCTGATGGATATTCAGATGCCTGTAATGGATGGCATTATAGCCAGCAAAACAATTCGTAATGGTGGTACAAAAGCAGATCCGGCTATTCCGATAATTGTAATAACAGCCAATGCAAGGAAAGGTGAAGAAGAAAAATTTAAAGCCTTTGGTATGCATCATGTAATTTTTAAACCTTATGAACCGGAAGAATTATTTTCTGCAATTGTGCAGGCTCTACAACTAAATTCCACACCAAAATTTCCATCAATAGAGTCAAGTAAGAAATTACAAAATATTGAAGCAACTAATGAGTTTACTTTCAAGTATGCAAGCCTTGAAGTTCTTCAATCATTCTCAAGAGGGAAAGTATCGTTTATGAGTAAAATGCTGGATATGTTAATAAAGAATATACCTGTTACGTTTACCGAGATGCATCAGTGTTGTGCTATGGAAGACTGGGAAAAACTTAGCAGGGTAGCACATAAACTCATTCCTAATATCAATATGGCCGGAAATGAGATTTTGGAATGTGACATTAAATGGATGGAAGAATATGCAGTTGAATGTAAGGATAAGGAAAAAGTAATGCACCGCTTGCAGGCCGCCGATGAGCTGATGAAAAAAGTAATTCCGGAATTAAGCTACGCTGCAACATGTTATGCAATAGAAACAGAAAAGGTAATAACAGATAAATAAAAAGTGATGAAACGAACCGTACTAGTAATTGATGATGAATTAAGTATCCGCATGCTATTGGAGAATTTCCTGAGTGATGAATTTAACGTAGTAACACACATTAACGGGTCAGAGGCATTAACATGGCTTAAGGAAGGAAACCGGGCTGATCTGCTACTTGTAGACCTTGATATGCCTATGTTGAATGGTTACGACTTTACCGAAAGTGTAAGAAAGATTAATGGAATGTCAAACACTCCGGTTATCATTCTATCCGCCAAACAAAAGAGTTCTGACAGAATTCGTTCCTACAGTGTTGGTGCTGATGATTTTATTCAAAAGCCTTTCAATCCTGAAGAACTAATGGTTCGAATTCAGGCAGTATTCCGCAGACATAAAGTTGCATAATTGAACTTATTAAAGAAGTATGAAAATAGTTTACGTTAATAAACTGGAGGAACATAAGTTTTTCAGTAAATCATTTTCCCGTTTTCAGGTGAAGTGCTTTACCGATTTGCCCGCAGCCTATCAGTTTATGCGTGATGGCAATATTCCGGATATTCTGGTTACTGCTGCCGACGCTTCCATTGATCCGGGGTTTGAAACGCTAAAATTTCTGCATAGTAAACCGGTATTCCGGAAAACAATAATTATTGGTTATACAGAAGATGGTGAAGTAGCTGATAAAGTAAAATTATATGATGCGGGATTTGCTGATGTGGTAGAGAAAAGTAAGCTTTTAATGACGGTATTCCAGATTATTCAGTTGTTTATTACCAAACACGGGAAAAGTGGAGTACAATCTTTATATAGTCGCAGAAGCATGATTATAAAAAGGATGATAGATATTACGGTTTCCTCTTTTGCATTAATTCTTGCATCGCCGGTTCTGTTAATAGCTACTCTTGCAATTCGCCTTGAATCAAAAGGCCCTATTTTTTACCGATCAAAAAGAGTTGGTTCTAATTATAAAGTATTTGATTTGTTGAAGTTCAGAACAATGATCCCTGATGCTGATAAGAAGCTGGGCAGCATTGCACATCTGAACTTATATAGCGGAAATGAAGAGGAAAAAAACGATAATGGCTGTCCGGAATGTAAAAAGTTAGGTCATGCCTGTTCACCTCTCATTTATGATGATAAAGGCACTGTATGTGAGAATTTCTTCTATGCGCAACAAGAAATGGAAAAACAAGGAATCTTCTTTAAAGCTAAAGATGATCCTCGTATTTCGAGAGTAGGTAAATTTTTGCGCAACTCCAGTATTGATGAATTACCGCAATTAATTAATATTTTAAAAGGTGATATGTCATTGGTAGGCAACCGCCCGCTCCCACTCTATGAAGCGGAAAAATTAACCAGTGATAGCAGAGCATTCCGCTTTCTGGCTCCGGCAGGATTAACCGGATTATGGCAAGTAACCAAGAGAGGAAAAAAAGATATGTCAGAAGAAGAAAGAATTTCTCTGGATAATAATTACGCACTCAATCATAGTTTTTTGCTTGATTTGAAAATTATGCTTAAAACATTTCCTGCACTGTTGCAGAGTGAAAATGTATAATAAAATTAATTAATGAAATACTCCGTACTTTATCTGTTACTTTTATTGAGCCTTTTTAAATCTCCGCTTGCTTCTGCTCAGGCATTGACGCCGGAAGAAATTTCCACAATTCTAAATGAGGAACGGGAATTAAACAACGAACCTGTTGAAGCAACGGACTTCAATGCTCTCTCTATTACCAAACTGAATCTTAACAATGATCTGAAAGAACAACTCCTTCCTGTTGACAGTCTCATTCAAATTGCAATTAAAAACAATCCGGGTGTAAAGATGCAGGAAGCATTGGTTCATTCCGGTGAGTCGCAAGTGCGCTATGCTAAATCTGAGTGGATGAGAAACATCTCTCTTAACTTCAATAACAGTTATGGCAATGCCACCTTTTTTAATAGTAGCAATGAATCTGCAGCAGAATTACAAACCCAAAATATGAGCACAGGCTATCGTGCCGGAGTTAATATCAACATTCCATTATACGAGCTTTTTGGCCGTCAGCATCGAATCAACGTCTTTCGCAATGAATTGGAAGCCAAAGATGAGCAGCGCAAAAACACGGAGCTGGAACTGGCAAGAAGGGTGATTTATGAGTACAATTATGCCATTGCCGCTCATCGTATGATGCTGATTTCCAGTGAGAACATGCAAGCAGCCTTGACTCATGAAGCCCTTGCTGATAAAGAGTTTGCCGAAGGCGTTATTGCTATTGGCGAGTCGTCTCGCATCACTGAATTTGCATCAAAAGCTAAAATGGACTTCGAAACTGCCAAACGCGAATTTTTCCTGTGGTATATGCAACTTGAAACGCTGGTTGGCGTAAGACTAGATACGTTAGTCCGACAAAAGTGAACCTCCTCGAATTTATTCGCCTGAACCTCCGCAACTGGAAGGTGTTATTTCTATTTCCGTTATTAACGGCAGTAGCTGCTTTTATTTTTACAGGCAACTTGCAAAAAGAATATGAATCCAGTACAGTAGTTTATACCGGACTTGCAAGCGGCTACAGTATTACCAGCGCAGAAGATGAAAGGGTAGATTACTTTGCAGTTAACAATGCTTTTGATAACCTCATGGCTACCATCAAGTCGCGTGAGACATTAGAAATGGTAGGCATGAAACTGCTAGCACGTAATCTTCTCATAAGCAAACCGGAATTAAAAAAACTGTCAACAGAAAATTTCGAACATCTTACTGAAATTATTCCTGACTCGATCCGTAAAAAACTGGTAGTGCCTTCCTCACTTGAGCTCACTTACGCCAATATTGAATTGTACCGGAAATTAAATGAAAATAATATTATTACAACACTGCTTAATTCAAAAAATGAAATTTACAGTGCAGAGGTAATCAATAAAAATATGACGGCTGCGCGCAAACAGGCCTCCGACATGATTGAAATCACTTACAAAGCCGGTGATCCTGCTGTGTGTCAGCAAACGCTTCAAATGATAGTAGATGTTTTCATTAATCGTTACAAAGGAATGAAGGGCGGGGAGACAGACAATGTTGTAAAATATTATGAAGAACAATTACGATTAGCATCTGCACGACTAAAAAATGCCGAAGGTACTTTACGTGACTTCAGCTCTCAGAATAAGATCATCAACTACTACGAGCAGGCAAAGTTTATTGCCGAATCCAAAGAAGATGTTGTAAGTGATAAACAAAAGCAGGAAGAAGCTCTTATGGCATCGCGTGCAGCGCTAAGCCGTATTGAAGGTAAAATCAGCTTACGCAAAAACCTCATGGAGGTAAATGAAAACATTGCAGGATACCGGGAACAATTATCAAGTATAAATTATAAAATAGCCAATGCCGAATTATATAATGAAGATATTGATAAGATTCAGAAGTACAGAAAAAAGGCAGAGGAGTTAAAAAAACAAATTGCAGGAGAAATTGAGAATCAATATAAATTAAATAACTCATCTGAAGGTGTTTCACGCGAGAGTTTACTGAATGAATGGTTATCGAATTATCTGGCAGTAGATGAAAATCAATCAAAACTAAAAGTAATAATTGACCGTTTGGATGGCTTTGATAAAATATATAATGACATGGCACCGATTGGTTCCAGGTTAAAACAAATTGAAAGGGAAGTTGAGGTTGCAGAAAAGGAATACCTTTCTGTATTACATGGACTTAATCTTGCAAAATTACGTCAAAAAAATCTGGAGATATCTACCAATCTGACCATTACAGATTTTCCATTCTTTCCATTGCAGCCGCAGAGCTCCAAACGAATGTTCCTTGTAATATTATCCTTTCTGGCTACATTTATTGTTGCAATTTCAGTAATACTCGGAAGGACATTACTTGGCAAATCAATAAAAACACCTGAACGCGCGGAGAAATTTACCGGTTTGCGTTTTATGGGTGCACTTCCTGATTACACCACTATGCATACTAACATTGACACCGCTGTTCTTGATGATATGGTATTATCACATTTGTCAAGCAGCCTTCAACTGGAAA
>JANOBN010000263.1:0-3312 GCA_031411675.1 Bacteroidota bacterium
AAAATTTTCAATTTTGAATCATATAATATCAATTAACATCAAACATCGATTGCATTTCCCCTCTCAAAGGGAGAGGGGCCAAGGGTGAGGCTTTAGGGATTCCAAAGTAGAAATTCTATGCTTTAACACCGGTTAAATCTAAATGGCAGAAGCTATATATTTGTTCTGCATATTCAATTAATTTTGATTGAAGAAATTTCTTAACTCCTTACGATATTTTCTGATTTATTAAAGATTATGAACTGCATCAGCAAGAATTCTTATCAAATCTTTATTCTGTTCAATACTGTTCCCCACCACAATTAAATCGGCTCCGGCTTTGCAATTTGCAATGGCTTTTTCAGGAGTACGGATGCCGCCGCCTGTGATTAACGGGATGGTAATTTCTTCCCTTATTCTTGCAATCATTTTTTCACTAATCGGATTCATTGCGCCGCTTCCAGCTTCGGCAAAAATTAATTTCAATCCTAACATTTCTCCGGCTAATGCCGTGTGGGCGGCAAGATTGATATCATCGGCTGCAATCGGAATAGTGTTACTTACCCTTTGCACTGTGGTTTGATTACCGCTTTCCACCAATATATATCCGGTAGAAATACTTTCGAGGTTTAATTTTTTAACCAGTGGCGCTGCTGTAACCTGATCACCAATTAATAAATCAGGATTTCTTCCGGAAATAAGTGATAGAAATAATACCGCATCAGCAACAGCGGTCAGTTGTTCGATGCTTCCCGGAAAAATTATTACCGGAATGTCGCTGTATTTTTTTAGTCCTTTTACACAATCAGTAATATTACCATTCGAAAGTAAACTGCCTCCTGCAAAAAAATAATCTACTCCGGCTTTTGTAGCAAGTTCTCCTAAATGCTTTAAGTCATCCCCGTGTGCTTTATCAGGATCAACAAGAACGGCCAGTTGTTTCTTTCCTTCCTTCTTCTTCTTTAAAATCTGTTCGTAAACCGTCATGATGCTTTGTGATCATTTGCAATAGTATAAACCAGTATCATACCTTCCAAAAACTCATAATAGATATTAAAGGTCTCGTGCTTTTCTTCTTTAACATAGTTTAAAACGGCAGTGCCTTTAGAACTAATTGCCGGTGGGTTTATTACCATATGCTCTTTAAATAGAATGCCACCTCCTCCAATCATCTTAAATACCGACTCTTTTGCTGCCCAGATCAGGTAAAGTCCTTTTATTTCATCCGTTTCTTTCAGCCACGATTCCTCCACATCATTCACGAACTTTTGCCTTATTCGAAGGATTTTAGGGTCTAAATGCTCAATGTCAACACCTATTGAAAAGCCCGGGTGATAGAATAGGCAAACATATGGCCAGGAATGTGATATGGATAGATGTCCTTTAAAGTTGGTCAGATGTGGCTTGCCTTTTTCATCATAGCTAATCCCTGCCTTAACGTCAATCATTTGGGTAAGTGCTAACCTCGTTGCCAGCCATTCAAAATTCCTTTTATCTGCCTTAAAAAGCGGGTTTTTCAGCAAGTCGGGTCGGTTTAGTGCAACCAATTCACTTGACAGTTGTTCCAATGATTCCTGTATATACCAAAGCCCCATAAGAGCACCGTGGAAAGGGGTAGGCAGAATTTTTAGCGGCATATCAAATATTATGTTGCAGGCATATGGTAAATCCGTAACTTCGCGCAAAATTTCATAATAATATGATTAAGACAAAAACAGAAAACTTCGTAAAGTTCAAGGTAAAAGACATGAGTCTGGCTGCCTGGGGTCGTAAAGAAATTAAATTGGCGGAAGCTGAGATGCCGGGATTAATGTCCTTGCGCGCTGAATATGGCCCGTCAAAGGCATTAAAGGGTGCACGAATTGCCGGATGTTTACATATGACCATACAAACTGCAGTTTTAATTGAAACGCTTGTTGAATTGGGAGCCGAAGTGACCTGGTCTTCCTGCAATATTTTCTCTACGCAGGATCATGCTGCTGCGGCAATTGCTGCTGCCGGTGTTCAGGTTTATGCCTGGAAAGGAATGAATGCAGAAGAATTTGACTGGTGTATTGAGCAAACTTTATTTTTTGGTGAAGATCGTAAGCCATTGAATATGATTTTAGATGATGGCGGTGATTTAACTAACATGGTTTTTGATAATTATCCTGAACTTATTCCGAATATCAAAGGATTGAGTGAAGAGACTACTACCGGTGTATTACGTTTGATTGAGCGTATGCAAAAAGGTACTTTGCCGATTCCTGCTATAAATGTTAATGACTCGGTAACTAAGAGCAAATTTGATAATAAATACGGTTGTCGTGAATCATTAGTAGATGCTATACGCAGAGCTACTGATTTAATGCTGGCCGGAAAGGTGGCAGTGGTTGCCGGTTTTGGTGATGTTGGAAAAGGTTCAGCAGAATCATTAAAGGATGCAAAAGTTCGTGTTATTGTTACCGAGATCGATCCTATTTGTGCATTGCAAGCGGCAATGGAAGGTTATGAGGTGAAGAAGATGGATGATGCAGTGAAAGAGGCAGATATTATTGTAACAGCTACCGGTAACTTTAACATTATAAAAGACCGTCATTTTAAAGCGATGAAGCATAATGCTATCGTTTGTAATATCGGCCACTTTGATAATGAAATTGATATGGCATGGTTAGATAAAAATCATGGAAACACGAAAGAAGAAATCAAACCTCAGGTAGATAAATATACAATTGATGGAAAAGATATTATCGTTCTTGCTGAAGGTCGTTTAGTAAACCTTGGTTGTGCAATGGGTCATCCGAGTTTTGTAATGAGTAACTCTTTCACCAATCAGACTCTTGCGCAATTAGAGTTATGGGCGAATGCAAGTAACTATGAAAACAAAGTGTATACTTTACCAAAGCACTTAGATGAAAAAGTTGCACGTCTTCACCTTTCAAAAATTGGTGTGGTGATTGACGAACTTACAGATGATCAGGCAAAATATATTGGTGTGAAAAAGGCAGGACCATATAAGAGTGATGCTTACAGATATTAATTGAATATCAAATTGAAATAAATTTATACGGCTGCCATTACGGTGGCCGTTTTTATTTTAAGTAAACAGGTGAATTGGCTATCAGTTAATAGCCTTGTGGCAGGTAGTTAAAATTAACTATGATATTTCCCATTGAAGTCTTTCAGAAGAGCATTAATAAACCTAAATTTACTGCACAAATAGGTCCTCGATAATTATTATTAAAATTGACAGATGAAGAATGCAATTCTCTTTATAGTTTGTTTATGTGCAATTACCAGCAGCCATGCGCAGACTTTTAACGGTGGTGGCGGCTCTATTCCTGATAATGGCCC
>JANOBN010000264.1:0-3145 GCA_031411675.1 Bacteroidota bacterium
ATTCATCCTTATTGGGAATTTTCCAACGCAGGTTATTCTGTTGACCTTGCAAGTCCTGATGGTGGTGAAATAAAAATTGATGGATTTAGTAATCCGGAAGATGAAAGCAAATATGCAGCATGGGATTTTCTTTCTCTGGGATTTTTAAAGGATCAGGCAAAATCTGCATTATTAAAAAACACTATCAAGCTATCCAGTGTAAATCCAAATGATTATAAAGCCATTTTAGTTTGTGGCGGGCAGGGTCCGATGTACACATTTATTGATAATGTTGAACTGCAAAAATTCTTTGTTGATTTTTACGCAACAGGAAAGCCTGCAGGGGCAATATGTCATGGTACATGTATTTTATTAAAAACCAAATTACCCAATGGAAAATATCTGGTAGAGGGAAAAAAGTGGACAGGCTTTGCCAATTCAGAAGAAAACTATGCAGATGCTTATGTAGGAAAGAAAATTCAGCCATTTAGAATTGAGGACGAGGCTGCTAAAATGCCGGGTAATAAATTTGTTGTTGCTCCCATGTTTGAAGCATTCGCTGTACAGGATGGAAACTTAATTACCGGTCAGCAACAAAATTCAGGAACAGAAGCCGCCAAGCTTATTATTGAACAATTAGAAAAAACCAAGTCGCGCTATTCCACTTATGTGTTGGTGCATGGAGCATGGGCCGATGAAAGTGCCTGGGGCTTTGTGCGCAATCAACTGGCAGTAAATGCAAACGTTGTAGTAGTAAATCTTCCTGCTCATGGTGCTGATAATACTTATGGTGTTGGCATTGGTTTGAACAATTATGTGAAAACAGTTACTGATGCAATCAATGCACAATCCGGTAAAGTAATTCTGGTTGGACATAGCATGGCAGGAGAAGTGATTTCCCAGGTTGCGGAAAATATTTCAGATAAAATAAGTAAGCTGGTATATGTTTCAGCTTATCTTCCTAAAAATGGCGAAAGTGTTATTGACCTTTCCGGAAAAGACAATACAAGTATAGTAGGTAAAAACCTGGAATTTAATGCTGATTATTCTCTGGCCACTATAAAGAAAAATGCAATTGCTGAAGCTGTTTGCGCTGACTGTCCACAATACATGAAAGATGTTTTAGTGAAATATCACAGAGCAGAGCCTGCGAAAGCACTGAATGATAAAGCAACACTCACAACAAAATTTGCCGGTGTGACCAAATATTATATTGCTACCACACAGGATATGGCAGTGCCTTATACATTACAGCAACAAATGATTAAAGATAATGGCACCATTAAAAAAGTGTTCGAAATGAAAACTTCTCATTTGCCATTTGTTGTTCAGCCGGAAGAATTCTTGAAAATTCTTACAGGAATTAAATAATGAAAAAAATCTCTTTAGCGATCATTGCATCATTCCTTATCGGGAGTGGTGCAATGGCGCAAATTCCCGTAGAAGTTTTTGCAGGACATAAAAAATCCACTTTTGATTTACTGTTTTTCAAGTACTTTAAAGACAAAGACGGAAATAATTCAAAATTTCTTTTCTTCAATCGCAACAGGGCCAGCATTGACTACAAGCAAACCACTACCTCCAACTTGCCCGTATATGGTTTTACGGAAGCGGTAAGTTATAATCATCAAAAGTTAAAAGGCTTTGCTCCGGTACTGGTTGTGCAATTAAACAACAGAGGTGTTTATCCAAAATCAGGAATTCAATATTACTATCGAAAAAATGATTTCACCTTCTTTAGTTGGGCCGTTTGCGAAATACTTAAAAACCCAAATCTGGATTTATTCGTTCTCACCCGTTATGAACCAAAACTAACTCAACACCTGAATTTATTTACACAATTGGAATTAGTAAATGCATTTCCTACATTAAAAACAGCTAATTACAATTTATTTCAAAGAGTAAGAGTGGGATTAAAAATAAAAGAATGGCAATTTGGGATTGGCGCAGACTTTAATGAATTTGGAAGATCTGACTTTAACAACACCAATAATATCGGCGGCTTTCTTCGATATGGATTTAATTGAGCAACCAGTACATAAAAATCCTTGTTCTTCACTCATTTTCCTAATCCGCCATTTCCTAATCTGCAATTTCCTAATCTGCCATTTCCTAATCTGCAATTTCCTAATCTGCCATTTCCTAATCTGCAATTTCCTAATCTGCAATTTCCTAATCTGCAATCTGCTAATTGGCTAATTGGCTAATTGGCTAATTATCAATACATAATTTATTAATCTTTATTTGTATGTACAAACAACTTTAGTTTATCTTTGTCCCCGAAATGGAAAAATCGGGATCAAAGTACTGTGGTTGTTTGTATTATTCATCTAATGCATTATCCAGAGTAATGACAAAAATGGCTGATGAAGAATTTGCAATAACTGGTCTTTCCGGTTCGTATGCTTTTCTATTAATGATAGTAAATGAAAAACCCGGTATTCATCCACAGGAAATAAGTGAACAGATGCAGTTGACTCCTTCCACCATTACCCGTTTGATTGAAAAGATGGAACAGAAACAATTACTGGAAAGAAAATCAACAGGCAGAACCACTGAAGTTTATCCAACAGAAAAAAGTAAGAAGCTGGATAAAAAAATTAAAGAGGCCTGGAAAAATTTATACAGCAGATATACTGAACTTATCAATGAAGATGAAGCAAAGAGACTTACTGCAACCATTTCTGATGCGGTAAATAAGCTGAAATAACAATTATTAATTAATATAAAATAAAAATAATTAATCAAACATTTAAATATTAAATATGCTCTATGAAAAAAATCGGAATTATTGGATCAGGAATGGTTGCTAAAGCTTTAGGAACCGGATTTTTAAAACATGGTTATGAGGTGATGCTTGGCACGCGTGATCAATCAAAACTGGAGGATTGGCTGAAAAGTGCATCAGAAAAAGCAAGTGTTGGTTCCTTTGCAGAAACAGCAACTTTTGGGGAGATAATAGTACTGGCAGTTAAAGGAACTGTTGCTATGAAGGCGCTGGAATCTATGAGTCATGATAATTTAAAAAACAAAACTATTATTGATGCTACAAATCCAATTGCAGAAGTACCTCCAACAAATGGTGTATTGAAGTTCTTCACGAATCTTGATAAATCATTAATGGAAGCTCTTCAGGAAAATGTACCGGCTGCAAATTTTGTTAAAG
>JANOBN010000265.1:0-2360 GCA_031411675.1 Bacteroidota bacterium
CCTGCAGCCCCACCTGTACCCAGAATGATTGCTTTTTTATGATATGGCATTAGCATAGGTCGCAACGTTACTGTAAAAGCCATACAATCAGTATTGAATCCCTTCATTAGTATTTCCTGTCCCTTCCTTATAACACTAATGGTATTTACTGCTTGTGCATTTAATGCAGATGCGTCTAATTCATCCAGATAATCTATAACCTGCTTCTTATAAGGTATTGTAACATTGAGTCCCTTCAGGGAAGGAATAGATTTAATGAGATCAGGAAAAAGTTCTATGTTTTCCAGTTCAAAATTTTTGTAAACAGCGTTAATTTTTCCCTTAGAAAACTTATCTGCAAAAAATGCTTCTGAAAAAGAATGTTTAAGCGACTTCCCAATCAGGCCAAAATGATCCAATGTAATAAAAATTTATACTGTTTTGGATTTACGATTTTTAATTACTTCAATTAGTATGGGAAGTACAGAAATTAATACGATGATCAATGCAACAGTTTCGATATTGTTTCGGATAATATCAAAGTGACCAAGGAAATATCCGGCAAATGTCAGACTGAAAATCCAAATAAATCCGCCTAACAAATCGTATAAAAGAAAGGTTCTGTATTTCATCTCTGCCACTCCGGCTACGAATGGTGCAAACGTTCTTACTATTGGAACAAATCTGGCGAGGATAATTGTTTTAGGGCCGTATTTTTCAAAAAAGGCCTGTGTTTTATCAAGGTATTCCGGCTTTACCAGCATACGGTTTCGTAACCTCAGCTTAAGTACCCTTAATCCAACATTCCTGCCAATAAAGTAATTGGTATTATCACCGGCAACTGCAGCAATATAGAGTAAAATTACCAGCAAAGAAATATCGAGATATCCTGCCCGTGCAAAAAGACCAGCTGTGAAAAGCAAAGAATCACCGGGAAGAAATGGCATAATCACCAAACCGGTTTCAATAAAGATAACCAGGAATAATATATAGTAAACTGTAGTATTGTAATTGGCAAAAAGCCATTCAAAATCCAGATGAAGGATATGCTTAAATAATTCAATCATAGTTTTAAAAGGAGAGTCAGCTTACCTGTTTGGAAGAATCAATTTCATTTGCCCAGGCAATAATACCGCCTTTCAGATTATAAAGATTATCAAACCCGGAAGTTGCTTCCAGTTGTTTGATAACTGCAGCACTTCTGGCACCACTGCGACAATGCACAACTACTTTCTTATCACGACTGATCTTATCCGCTGATTGAATCGCTTCTGCCATAGGTAACAATTCACCTCCAAGGTTTGCCATATCATACTCATGTGATTCACGCACATCGATTAATTGAAAATCTTCTTTGCTATCGAGAATTGCTTTTAATTCCAAAACTGTTATTTCCTTCATATAATTTATTAGAGAATATTATTCTTTAACCGAGGCTTTGCTTTCTTTTGTGGCAACTGCATTATCCGGCGCCTGGCGTGAATTCTGCATGGTTTTATCGAGGTATTGAAAAAATGTATCACTTCGTAAACCAATACGCAGCGTTTCCAGTGCAATAACTTCGTTAGGGGCAATATTGCCAAGATTTACATTAGCACCAAGCTGATTTATAAAATACGCCTGTTGTGACTTTTGAGGTGTTTCCCAGATAATTTTTTCGGCAGGAACTTTTGCAACTATTTTATTGATAAGTACCACATGAGCTTTGCCATTGGGGCGATAAATACCAACAGTACCACTTTCTCTTGCTTCTGCAATAACTTTCCATGCTCCTGCTTCCAGTTCACTTTTCATCATGTCAATCCACATATTAGGACGAATTAAAATTCCTTCCTCTTTAGATCCTACTTCACTGATAACCGTTACACGTTTTGCAAGTCGCTGTATATAATGGCACTTTTCCTGATGAGGCATAGTTATAGAACCATCTGAGATCTCCGCATATTCTAATTTATAACGGTCAATCAACCGCAGGTAATCATCAAATAATCCACGAATAATAAATGCTTCGAGCAAAGTTCCGCCAAAATATACTGGTATGTTCGCTTCCTTAAAAAAAGCAAGTTTCCTTTCAAGATTTGGCGTAATTAAGGAACTTCCAAATCCCAGCTTCACTATATCAATAAACTCACCGGAACCACTTACCATATCCTCACATTCCCGAACACTAAGGCCTTTATCCATTACCATAGTAAGACCCGATTTTCTTGGTTTACTATTACGCTGCGGTAAATGCGTTAATTCAAAATTATTCATATTAATTACGCTTATTTGCTATTCTATTCATAATCTGCTGATCTTTTTCAAGTCCGGGCAGTAATTCAAAAATAATTTCATGTTGTGTGGAATCCACATTTAAAGCAATATCAAGTTGCTGATAT
>JANOBN010000266.1:0-1657 GCA_031411675.1 Bacteroidota bacterium
TTTCTAACGATCCCTTTTGTAGAATGACCCGTAGGATCTACCTGGGCAAGGCAAAACATGATCCTGGTATCGGCAGCTGCAGACCTGAAAGCAGCAGGTGTATTCATTGCGTCTATATTCAGGCGCCTGAAATCACTGTTAAGAACTTCGATCTGTGACCGTATCTGTTCGTCGGTTATATTTTGTTCATTCGTTTTATACAGTAAATGCACTACCACCGGGATGGTAATAATTTCATTGGGCACAGTGTCCCTGTCTTGTCCGCCGTTAGTACCCGGTTTCTGTACCTCTGATTTAAAATACTGCAAGGTATAGCTTGTCGTGCCACAATCACGTTGTGCATAAGCACCATGTACAACCAATAATGCAAAAACTAAGCTGAGTAATGATTTCATTTCTTAATAGTGATAGGTAATTAAAAAATGATCTTACAAGAGATATCGTTCAGCTAATCAGAGGATTGGAAATATAGCAGTCTTATAGAACATACATATTCTACAAATCAATAAAATGGAGGATACAAAAGATATAGTGCAGCTAAGCAAAGGATTGGAGATATAGCATTATCAGAAGTATTCATTTCTGCAAAAAATTAAGCTGGAAAGTCTTTTTTAGGGGAAAAAAAGTTGAAATCCGGCTCAGAGGTAGGCCAAATGTAGAAATAATTTTTTCTATAGCAAAATTTTAAACCACTTATTTTTAATGAATTAGCAGTTAGAATGAACAGTTTGCTATTTTTGTCCTTACAAATAGATCGAATGAGATACATACCTGCTTTTGCGTTTATCCTATTGCTGGTTTCCTGCAACAACAATGATGGCCCAACACGTGACCCCTCTATTGAGCCTGCATATGTAGGCTTAGAACCTCCAAAAAATATAACATACACTATCCTTGCACAACATCCGCATGACACAAGCGCCTATACGCAGGGATTAGAGTTATTTAATGGCAAATTATATGAAGGCACGGGTGATTTTGAGAACTCCTCGCTACGC
Organism: Bacteroidota bacterium; assembly: GCA_031411675.1. GTDB lineage: Bacteria > Bacteroidota > Bacteroidia > AKYH767-A > OLB10 > JANOXC01. Next base: position 999 of record JANOBN010000266.1, read on the forward strand.
ATAACTGATTGGAAAACAGGTACTGTAGTGAAAAAACATCTAATGGGAACTGATAATATCTTTGGAGAAGGCATAACCATCTTCAAAAACAAAATATACCAGCTTACTTGGCAGAGCAACGTTGTATATGTGTATGATGTAAATAATATAGATAAACCTGTTAACAGTTTCAAATGGGCATCTGAAGGTTGGGGTATTACAAATAATGGTACTGACCTCATCGTTAGTGATGGAAGCGCTAATTTATATTTTGTAAATCCCGTTGACTTCAAAGTAAAAAATACCATTGCAGTGGTAGATAATAACGGGTCAATTGATAGTATCAATGAACTGGAATTTATTAATGGGTTTGTATATGCCAATGTTTACCAGACAAATGATATTATAAAAATCGAACCGGAAAGCGGGCATGTTGTTGGCAAAATGTCATTTCCCAATTTATTGAATCAATCAGAAATTGTTCCTGGCAGAACCGATTATTTTAATGGAATTGCTTATGACAGCACAACGAACACAATGCTCATTACGGGTAAACGCTGGCCGAAATTATTTGAGGTAAAGATGAATTGATAAATCCGAATTAATCTAATTAAACTAATTAGTGTTACTTACTTTTCGAGATCATATAAATAATGGAACTGCATTTTTCTTTATCAAAA
>JANOBN010000267.1:0-9059 GCA_031411675.1 Bacteroidota bacterium
TTCCGATATAGGCTGAACGACCATTAAAGTCAGTTTGAAGCAACCGGTAATAATTTAGTGCTTGTAGTGGTTCTCTATCTATTATTTTGTATTCAACTGAAATATTTGAATTTCCGGATCCTTCAGTTGTGTTAATGACGCTCCAGTCCTTTCCATTTCCTGATCGTTCAATGGTGAAATAGTCATTGTCATTTTCAGAAGCCGTTATCCATTCCAGTAAAATATCCTGATCACTTTTGATAGCGTTGAAACTTATTAATTCAACCGGCAATAGTATACCCTGATTGATGGTAATGAAGGAAGATGATGTACAACCTTTGGAATTAGTTGCAGTTACAGAGAAAACGCCATCGTTATGAATAATTATGCTGTTGGCTGTATCGCCGGTAGACCATAAATAGCTAAACCCCTGCAATGCTGTTACATTTAATGTTATGGAATCACCTGTGCTGATATTCAAAGGGCCCGCAGGTAAAATGGCCGGGCGTGAAAAATAACTTCTCACTTTGTTGCCGCATACATCACCGTTTAAATAGGTGTCAGCCTTTGAAAAACCAATACTATCAACATTGCTTGCAATTTTTGTAAAACGAATTGCAAATAGGGGAACACCGTTTTCAATTATTTGGCCACTAAATGAAGTTAGTCGTAAGGTACTATCCAAAGGGTTGTAATTAATAGTTGCGTTTACGTAAGGCTTTAAAATAACCATTGAATCATATACAATTTTTGTGATGTCGTATTTAATTGCAAAATCAATGGCAAAAACTGGTTCATCAGAATCAATAAGAATTGGGAATGTTATCATGTTCCCATCACAAGTCGCCTCGCTTAAATCAAAAATAACCGAGTCAGTTGCATCAATAAGCACTTCCGGCTGAGTCCCGGCAGGTAAATCCCTATCATTTACAGGGATATCACCTTTTGAGAGGCAAAGTGCTGAATTTGTGGATAAAAAAAGAAAGAATATAAGGAGAGAAGTTAAAGATTGCATTTTTTATATTTAAAAGTGAAATAGAATGAATTATGGTATGAACAATAATTCTAAAAACAAGCCTGATTGTAACGACCAATCAGCCGCAAAAAATCTACAACATTAATATGGCCATCCTGATCAATATCCTCTTTGCAACCTGAGCATAAGGTACCATAAACACGTAATAAAATTGAAAAGTCGCCATTATCTGTAACTCCATCTGTATTTAAATCAGTAGGCATAATATTCAAATTTAATGTGCTCAAATTGTTCGTGTAAACAATGGTTCCGGAACAATTGGTAATCACACAGCGATAAGACTTATTATTTTGATTAATCGAGGGATTGGTTAATGTTAATGTTGCGGTATGAGTTCCTGAGTAAATTGAATTGTCATTAATGTTCACCAGATTCTCCTGCCATTGGTAATTCAAAGGCCCCGTACCGCTTGCCGCTACTGTATAATTCGCCTGTCCGTTTGCAACACATAATCCTGAAACTGAAGCCGGATGGGATGAAATAACCGGGGCTTTGCAAGGACAGGTATTACCGCGTGTCTGGCAAATCCCTTGATTCGTTGAGGTACAAATAGCTATTAAAATAATTAAAGATAGGCGGCTCATTTGTTCAGATAGTAATCAGCGAAGGTGATTTTATTTTTTCATGGGCATATTACACAAATGTTAACATATTATTAAGGATAAGCAGTTGTTTAATGCTATGTTGGACATTAAAAAAAAGCGCTCCGGAGTTAACCGGAGCGCTAGCATGAAACTTAAAAAATGGTACTGGTGGTTATTATTTCTTTACAACAATACGCTTCACAGAGGTAAAGTTATTATTGAATGCCTTAACCAGGTAAACGCCTTCTGCAAGAGTCTGAATGTTAATTTCAGTTTTCTCATTTGCGTTTACGTTGATTGACTTCATAACCTGACGACCTTCCATATTCATTACTTCAACTGTTGCATTTTCTGAAACAATTACATTGAATAGGCCGGTGCTTGGGTTTGGATATAAACTGATAGCATCAGTTGATAAATCAGAACCTGTTATACGAGCAGCAACCTGATCACCATTCAGATAAGCCGCAACTGATGATAAATCAGAAGCAGTAATCTGAGAAGCGTTTAAACGGATACTAACAAGTGACTTACCATCAGTAAGAGATGTTAAGCTGTTTGAAGTAAGACGTAAAGTGTTATCAGCAGCATTGAAATGAGATACTACTTCAAGATCATTTGCATTGTTAACGATTGAATTGAAAGTAACACCATTGTTAAGTGTTAAAGCAAAGTCAAGTGAGTTAACGTTTTCTAATGACTGAATAGAAACCGGTATTTCAATTACATTTCCGTTTGTTGTAGCATGTGCAAGATCAAATACTACCTGATCAGTACCTGCATTTCTGAAGATGTTGTTTGGAGAAGCAGTTGCAAAGTTTCCATTTACATCACCAACAAGGATACCTGTATAAACTTCAGTACCGATTACGAAACAATTAACCTGATTTTGAACAGGAACCGGTAAACAGAAAGGAATTACAGGAACTTTAGCTTTTGAATAACCTATACCATCATTAGAAGGATAAGTAGAAGAGATAGCATAAGCTGTATTAGCATTTAAAGTTGTACCGTTAATGAAACTCCAGTCTTTTGAAGGCTGTCCGTTAGAAACACCAGCTGGACTATAATTCCAGGCTTGTTTAAATTCCGGAATAATCAATACTGCTCTCTGGTTGATCTGAGATAAATCACCGGAAGAAACAAAACCATCCAGGTTAACATCCATAGCAATGATCTGATAAACAGATGGGGTGAAAGTAGCATCATTAATTAATACTCTTCTTGTCAAGAATGCATCAAATCCATTGATAACAGGCTGAACACTGGTAGTGCCCGGGATATCTTTCTTAATGTTGATATTAACACCATTTGTATAATTGTAAGTGAAGTTACCAAACAGATCTGGTTGAACAGCGGCTACAGATAAATTATTACAGCTAGCATTGTCACCATAAATATTTGTGATCAGATAAGCAGCTGGGTTAGCTGTGTTATATTTAATAGGACTGTTATCAAACCAGAATTTCAGACTTGCATTATATGCTGTTGGCTGGAATGTAGTAATGTTTCCACCACTAACAACTTTTGGAGTAACACCATTGAAGTAACTTTCCTGTAAAGAAGGAACAGTGAAAGCAGCGGTATCATTAGGGCCAAAGGATGCAGTTTTAACAAACTCAACACATAAAATGTTACCTGTTCCGTTAAATTCAGTATTTGCCGGAGCAGTTGTATTAAAGAATACAGAGATTAACATTTTTCCTGCTGCAGTGTCAAGGCTATATGCTGTTGAAGTATAATTTGGGTTAATAAGATCATTGTCAACAGTGATAACACCGGTTGGAATAACTTTTAATTTATTATAGTTTAACACGATGTCATATCCAATTACATCATTTACAGGTTGTGTAGCTCTGATTGGTACACACATTGTACTTTGATCACAAGGAAGACTTGCAGGAGTAATAACATAAGCACTTGCAGAATCAAACACAGTAATGGATACCGGTGCTGAAAGTGTTGAAGCACCGTTATTATCATAAGCTCTTGCAGTAAGTGCATGAACCCCGGTTACTGATGCCCAGTTGATAGAATAAGCTGCAGTCAAATCAACACCAATTCTTGAACCATCTACATAGAACGCTACTGAATCCACTGTTCCATCAGCATCAGCGGCAGTTGCATTAATCCCTACAATATTTCCTAATGTAAATGTTGCTCCGTTTGTAGGAGAAGTAATACTTACAGTTGGAGGAATAATGTTACCTACGGTTATGTTAATTGCTGAAGAGGTTACAACCTGTCCACCGTTGTCAGTTGCTTTTACAGTTAAAACATGAGCTCCTGCAGTAGCAGTCCAGTTAAAAGTATAAGCTGCAGCCACATCAACGCCAATTCTAACACCGTCAACAAAGAAGCTTACTGAATCCACTGTTCCATCACTATCAGCTGCAGTTGCATTGATGGTAACTGTATTTCCTACAAGGAAAGAAGCTGCCATTGCAGGAGAAGTAATACTAACTGTTGGAAGAGCATTAGGAGCATTAAATGTTCCTGTTAAACTTGGAATTGAAATTTCAGCTCCTACCGGATTTGAAGCAACGTACTGTTGTACTCCTCCTGAAGGTGTTCCAATTTGAACGTTTAATTCAAAATGTAAAACACCCGTAGATGTAAACTGTCCGATCAATACACGGTTTGCTGCTGTTGGTCCAACTGCTCCACCTAATGCTGCTATAGAACCGTTGTTTGTAGAGAATGAATTACCTACCTGACTTGTACCGTCAAATGCAGCTAAATCCCCGGCAGAAATACCAACTAATGTAACACCAACCGGTGAACCTGGTATCATACCATCATTTGCTAATAAACTAGCTGTTGTTCCAATGTTTAATGGGCCGCTAGCTGTTGGATTATTGTTCTGAAGGATGCCTTGTGCATTTCCCGGAGAACCATTGGTGTCTTCTGATTTAATTACACCCATTTGTCCGCCTGCTGCTCCACCTACTGAAAACCATGAATCGATTAGCGCAGAGTTTTTACGAACATTAGCGGCACTGATTGTTGGACCTGTTCCACCGTAGTCTTCATTGTTAAAGAAGGTGGTGGTAGTGTTTACCAATAAAGTGTGACCACTTGCTCCCGGCGTACCATATAGTGCCTGGAAGTTATAACCCGGTAACATATCAGCATAAATTCTGTATGTTACTGATCCTGTTGGCAGTGCACCCGCGCTACCTGCAGCATCTGCTGCATTTGATACGTAGTATTTTTCTACTACGATGCTTTCTAACCCGTTTTGGGCCTGGGCCGTTATTCCTGCAGTTGCAAGAGCAAGACCTAGTATTAATTTTTTCATAAATTATTTATGTTTAAGTTTTTTTGGTTTTTAATTATAATATTTTATTGGCAAGATTGATTGAAACTACCTAGTAACTGAAGGAAGTCAACGTTGTTAGTGATACCATCACCATTGATATCAGTTGGACAAGCTGCAAGTCCGGAAACTGCACTTAATAATTGAGAATAAGACCAATCTGATAACCAGTTTTTAGCACCGTTTGAAGAATCAAAAGCACCTTTGTAAGCTGCCGGTGTAAAGAAACCGTCTTGTGGAGCTGTTGTACATCCTGCAGTTGATAAAGCCGGATTTGGAGTTAAGTCAACATTGCTTATGATAGCATTGTTGGTTTGATTTATATCAAATACATAATCAAAGCCAGCGATTGAATTAGCTGCATGTTTCGTGTTTTTATCAGTGGTATAAAACTGAGCAGTATCTGATGTAAGTACAGTTCCTGTTCCGTTGTTCTCCAGTGCAAAATCAGATGTGATCATGCCAACAAATGCATTACATTTAACAATAAGGCTATTGCTTCCGTTTCCACCAACATTAGCCCAATTGTGATATGCTTCGCTTGTTCCTGTTCTGGTACCTAATGCTTTAGTAAGATTTAAGCCGAAACGGAAGTTTGCGAAAACACTATTGTAAATTTCACCTTCTGTAAGTTCTTTTGCTCTGATAGCTGCAGGACCGGTGTTATCGCTGGTAAATGCAGCTTTAGCATTACCAATAAATGTTGCATTATAAACAACAGGATGTGAACGTGGTAATAAATTTGATTTCTGATCATCAGCATCTGCTTCAAATGCATTGTCAGAATCAGGGCTACCGGTAAGAGAATTGTTTTTCATACCAAATAAGAACTGAGCTTTACCTTTCCAGCCTAAATCCCAGTCAAACATATCATCATTACCAAATAACTGTGTACAATATTTTACGTTTACAGTTCCACCAAAGAATTCAATTCCGTCATCAGCGCAAGAAACAATTTCAATATGCTCTAATGTTGTAGCTCTTCCAACTGAACCTAAAGTAAGTCCGTTGATTTCACCACCTACTGTAAGTATAGCACCTGCATGACGTATAGATACATATTTTAAGCTACCGGAGTTATCATTGTCATCAAATGTTTCACCTGAAGTAAGGTTAACACCAAACTGATCTCTTGAATTGGAACTTGCAAAACCTTCAACAACACCCAGACCATCAGCAACTGCTAAACGACCATTTCCACCGCCCGGAACGAATGGACCGTTTGCTGCAAGGGTAAGATTGTTTGTTGCTCTTCCTAATAGAACAATGCCACCCCATCTGCCAATGTTTGTAACTGAATAGGTTCCATCTAATGGATCTGCTTCTGCTGTAAATACAATACCGCAATCTGCCTCACCATTTGCAATTAATTCTCCGCCTCTTGATACAATAAGAGCTACTGCTGAATCTGCAGTTGTACGGAAACGGCCTCTAATAACAGTACCAGGCTTAATAGTTAATTGCTTACCAGTTGGAACAAATATCTTTTTGTCAAGGATATAAGTCTTATCGCAAGTTAAAATAGTATTTGCTAATAAATCACCATCGGTAGCACCACCATTTACTGCAAGAGTTGAAAGTAATACTGTTGGACGTGATGACACAGGAGTAGGACATCCGCAGGCAGCACCCAGATTTGTCTGAGCAAAGCCTGATGCGCTTACAAGAACCATTAAGGCACTTGAAGCAAGCATTGAAATTGTTTTTTTCATTGTTTTTTTCATTTGGTTTTTTATAAATTTAATATTTTGGATTTCATCTGCATTGATGAATGAGGCAAAGATGAGGGTGTATGATTAAAGGAAATGAAAATTTAATTTATGAAAAGGTTATATGTAGTTCTCTTTAAGGTTACCTGAAAAAAGCAGATTACATTGAATTAACGATAAGGAAACATAGAACAAATCCTGAAAATTATTTAACCTAAAAAGGACAATTGAAAACTTAAAAATTAACCTTAATCTTTCAAAAAAGAAATTTGGTATATTTTCTACCAGCCAATTGATATTAAGCAGTTAAGAGGGATATTGTAAATATTATTTTATAAATATGGAAAATGTATTGAAATCTCAAACAATTAAGTTGTAGATACTTTACTAATCTTTAACGCACCTGATCGCAAATCCATATTGTTTGGAAGCATGATCTCTGAATATGGAAGATTGTTTTTTGTCAAGATACCGGTAAGAAGATGTCGTCAAAGAATATTCGGAAGATGTCCACCAAAAACCGGTTGCAAACAATCCCGGTTCACCCCAGCCGCCATTAAACATTCTGCATCCTAATGCATAGGCTGCAAAACCACTTTCATTGGTCCCCCAAACTGTTCCATATATACTCCATCCTAACGGAGCTGCTATTTTTAATTTGTCGCCTTCATTTGTGCCCCGCCATCCCTCTTTATTAATTTCATCAGATGACATTCCCAGAAATGACTCCATCGTTTTCCATTCTTCATCATTCGGAATATGCCATCCTTCCGGAGCAATTTGTAATGGATTATTGATGGTATGCCAGTTATAAAATAAACCGACCAATTGCTGATTATTATTTATTACCTCACAATAAGCACCAACAGAATCAGAAGACCACTGTAATGAATCCGCTTGTCGTTTAGGTATGGCCTGACCGTTTCTGTATTTTGTAACTTTAAGATCTTCTGCCATCCACCATTGATTGCCGATTTTAACCGTTGAGTAAGTATTGTTGTCAATATCAGTAACGGTGCCTGTTTCTTTTGGAACGACATTTTCATCATCGTCTTTACAACCACTGAGTATGGCAGATAAAAGAACAGTAATTATTACAACTGATAAATATACGGATTGCTTAAAATAATGTTTCATCTTATTAGTTATAATAATTTCGGATTAATATTTCATAAATTGTGCAGTCTGAACAAAACCATCAGCACTTAAGTTAATTATATAAAGTCCTTTTTCCAGATTGGAAATATCAATTACTGTATTAATATCGGTATTGTTTGTTTTGATGGTTTCTAAGCTTACTTTATTACCATATGAATTATAAATACTTAATGTAACAGATTGGGCAGAGGAAGTTATATCAAGATTTAAAAAATCCGCGGCAGGATTCGGGAAGAAATTAAAATTCAGGCCGGAGCGGTTTGCAAATGATTCCGGACATACAACACTTATGTCGCGATCATTACAAAAGCCGGGATAACAGCAAAGATTTGGCAGGTTAAAATTTGCATCAGGATTATAATTACATGCATTAGTATCAAGACAACCAAAAACAATTAATGTTGAGCACAAATTGAAATTGTCGCAATCGCGGTTATCAAGATATTCCAGATAATGGGGATCAGGGCAACCACAAACCGGCTCATAAGGATATTTAAGATACCGGCTTAATATTTCGTTGTTATTCAGAATACTATCATTGGCAACATAGCGAATAATTGTTCCGGCACTATCTACGATTTCGATATTTAATTCAAAGGAGATATCACCAAGTGTTGTAAGTTGTGCAACCAATATTTGATTGCTGTCAGGAACAACTCCCATTACACCGGAATTAAAAATACCTGCACCCTGAATTGTACTTTTAAATTCCATTCCCGGTATAACAGAGCCAAAAATAGTTGAGTCAGTTTGTGTTACCAGATCGTATATGCCATAATCTCCCCAACTTGAAGGCAATGTAATCAAAGTATCCATTCCATCATTAATGGTCAGCGGAATACCGGCAAGCGGATCTGCATTATTTAATAAACCCGAAGCTATTGCAGCACTACCACCGTCATTATTACTTCCACCGATGAATGAGCCGTCATTATCATCAATTTTTGGAACACCGAAATTTGTTTTTGCTGAAGTTCTTGTTGTTTGGCCCAATGTTATCCATGTGTCCAATGCTACTGTATTTTCAAGTAACCGGTTTTTTGCAAAGTCTTTTCCAAAAGTTTCACCATCCGATTTATTATTAAAAAAATAATCAGTACTTGTGAAGCGCAAAACATGATTCGTATCACCATACATTTTTTTCAAAACCGAACCTTTTGCAAGATCTATGTAAATGCGATAAGTTTTAGAGCCTGGTGCCAGATATCCGCCAATAGAGTCTGTTGCATCATTAGCATCAGATATATAATAATTTTCAACAATTACTTTTTCAA
>JANOBN010000268.1:0-3745 GCA_031411675.1 Bacteroidota bacterium
TTTAAATGAAAAATTATTTTCTCTTTTCTCGGGTGTAAGTATTTACATGACGCTCTTTTTTTGATTCGTAGATATCAGCAAATTTTACCAGAATAAAAGTTTCTTCTACCTCTCCAAAATGATCATTTAAAGATGTACCGAACATTTTCATGGTGGAAGAAAGATTGCTGTATGCATTCACCATTGGCGGAATATTTTCACCCAATGCTCTTACATTTTTATTGAGAATCTTATGTGCTTCTTTATAATCAAGGCCCTTAATAGACTCCATAAATGCTGAAACATCATTTTTAATAAAAACAGGATGAGTTGGCGAAACAAGTTGATCAGGATCCGGAAAAAAATAATGCAGGAAAGATAAAATCATATCCCTTGCTATTTGATTGAAATGAGGATACATGGTCATCTTGCCGGAAAAGTAAATCATGTCAGGATTGTCAACTGCAATAGCACCTAATCCATCCCATAAATTATCGAGCGTAAAAAGACCTTTGCGATTCTCGGAGCTGGGTTGATATTTAGGTTGCACAAAAGAGCGTCCCAGTTCAATAGTATATGGCAAATAATCTTTTAGAAATTTTTCACTGAAATGGAATAGCTTGACAGTCGCCAGTTGTGGTTCGCCTTTATCGTTTAATGAATCACCACAACGAATGAACCGATAGCCACCAGTAATTTCCTCGTCTTCCGGATTCCAGACAAGCAGTTGTTGGTAGGTTATTGCACCGGTATCATATTCATCAAGATCGCAATCCAGCCCCGTTCCACCGCCGGCAGCGCGAAAAGTAATTTCCCGCAACCTGCCAATTTCCCGCAAAACATTCGGGGCATTATCTGAAGTAATAATATATATTTCATTTGATCCGTTGTTAGAATACCGGACAAAGCGATCAGCAGTGAGCTCGCTTTTTAAAACACTAACAGGAATAGGATCAATTACGGCCTTCATCAGGTGGCTAATATAGTTTTTTAAAATGAAACGGCGCTACAATTACTGCTGATTTTGCACATCTTGTACCGTGCTATAACCAACTAGAATAGTAAATTCAAGCCGGATAATAATAGCTGAGTTGCCTGATAGATTCTATCAAAATAAAACAAAAAAACTTCAGGAATTCAGGATGAAGAAGCTGTTATCAGGAGTGAACTGAATGATGAACATCAGTAAATTCTGCTGCAGGATTTTTCTTTAATTTATATATATGCTCTTTCATTAACTGCGCCCACTGATAATCGGTATGGCGTTTGGTGAAAGTAGCAGCCGGTATAGGTTTGCCAAAAATAATATTGATAGGCAGTCCATGTTGTTTATACATTTCATCTACCAGATAAAGCATTTCAATATTTGCTTTAATACCCAGTTTCGTTCTCAAACGTGAAAAGTTATAAAAGAAGTTTGTGTTACGACCTTCAATATACACCGGAATGATAGCCTTGTTATTCTTTTTTGCTTTTGAGATAAAACTTTTTTTCCATTCCAGATCTTTTATTATACCTTTTTCCTGTTTTCTGCTCACCAGTCCTGCAGGAAAAATCATCGTAATTGTATCAGAAGTATAAGACTCATCAATTGCTGTCAGCATTTGCGTGGAATTTTTTCCATGCTTATTCACACCAATAAAAAGTTCATCGAAGTTTTTCAGCTTCATCAACACATCGTTCACTACGAATTTGAGATCCCTTCTTTTATTTCCGATAACATCAATTACCGCAATTGCATCTAGTCCGCCCAATGGGTGGTTGCCGGCAACAATACAGCCTCCTGTTAAAGGAAGGTTTTCAAGGCCGGTCACCGAAACCTTGGCACCGAATTCCGTAATAATTGCATGAGCAAATTCAAAGGAAGTCAAGTGTCCGTTGCGGTCAATAAATGAATTGATTTCTTCCTGATGTAATATTTTTTTAAGGTAGCGGAGCAGAAAACCTGGCATTACCCGCAGAAGTTTAGGGTTTTTTTCTTTTACAACTCCCTCAATATCAATGAATTTCTTTTGTGTAGTCATGGGCTTAATTGTTTTCAAAAGTAATAAGATTTTCTAAAATGCCGTGCTCCATCTATTGTGGGATCATAATGGCACAATAAGCACCGAAATTCTAAGTTTTTAACAAAAGTGGTAGAAAGTGGTAAAAAGTGGAGTTTTTTGTTTTAGTTTTACGCCCATCAGGGAATTAGTGGGTCTAAACCGCAAATACTGAATCAAACAAAATGACCAACTTCTTAGGAGAATTTGACTGTAAACTGGATGCCAAAGGCAGGATGATGCTGCCTATGGGTCTTCGTAAACAGGTACATCCTGATTCGCTGGAAAAATTTGTGGTGAACAGGGGCTTTGAAAGTTGTCTGGCGCTTTATCCTTTAAACGAGTGGCAAAAGATCAGTGCGGAGATTAACCAACTCAATCAGTTTGTGAAGAAGAACAGGGAATTTGCCCGTTACTTCTACAGAGGTGCTACTGAACTGGAACTGGATGCAACAGGCAGATTGCTCTTGCCAAAGCGACTTATGGAATATGCAGGTATTGATAAGGATGTCATTCTTTCTGCATGGTCAAATAAGATTGAAGTATGGGCTCCTGAAAAATTTGAGACACTGCTTAAAAATGAGCCGGATGATTTCTCTGCTCTTGCCGAAGAAGTAATGGGTAAGATAAACAAGGGCGAGAATGGAGCAGTATCATGAGCCGGTATTGCTTAAAGAAGCGGTGGATGCATTGCTGATTCAGCCGGAGAGTATATATATAGATGTTACATACGGGGGTGGGGGTCATTCAAAGGAAATATTAAAGAACTTGAAATCGGGAAAACTCATAGCTTTTGATCAGGATGCAGATGCAATTTCTAACAAGATTGCAGATGAAAGGCTGACTCTTATCCGTGATAATTTTGATACTGTTCAACAACACGTAGAAGAATTAAATTGTATTCCGGTGCAGGGACTTCTTGCAGATCTCGGTATTTCTTCTCATCAGATCAATGAAGCAGAGCGTGGATTTTCTACAAGATTTGATGCTGCACTGGATATGCGTATGGATCAGCGTCAGACTTTAAGTGCCCATAATATTGTCAATGAATATACAGAGCAGGATCTGGTAAAAGTTTTTTCCACTTATGGCGAGATAAGAAACTCCCGTCAACTGGCGGCTGCAATAGTTAAATCAAGAAATCAAAAAAGTATTGATACAACCGGTGATTTGAAAGCCGCTGTTAAAAGTTGCATACCCTATAATAAAGAACATCAATATCTCGCTCAGCTTTTTCAGGCACTACGTATTGAAGTAAACGGGGAGATGGATGCACTTAAAAATTTATTGGAGCAAAGTCATCAGGTGCTGGATAAAGATGGACGATTGGTAGTGATATCCTATCATTCACTGGAAGACAGAATGGTGAAAAACATGATGATGACCGGAAACATTGAAGGAGAAGTCAGTAAAGATATATATGGTAATACTATAGGTGCAAAGTTCCGCATGATTACAAAGAAGGCCATTACACCCGGTGAGGAGGAGCTTAAAAGGAATCCAAGATCAAGAAGTGCAAAAATGAGAATTGCCGAAAAAATATGAATAAGGTAAAAGAGGTAGTAGAAGAAGAAAAGGTGGAGCCGAAGAAGCCCAACAAACAAGCCCGGAAATTTATCCGTGCATTGAATGTTATGGGTCTCATCGACAAAGCTTCTTTGATTCGTTTTATGCCTTACATCTTTTTCCTGACCGGACTTGCAGTAATATATATAGCCAACAGT
>JANOBN010000269.1:0-6474 GCA_031411675.1 Bacteroidota bacterium
CTATTTAAGAAAGACCTAACACCAATGGACTTAGATAAATGCCCAATGGCCATACTTCTTAAAAAAGGGAAGCTGGACAGGAACCCTGAAATAATTATTGATCGACCTGATGGCACACGATCTTTCGTAATTGCTAATCCGCAGCCAATACTTGATCATACAGGAAAATTAGTTGGCGCGATTAACACATTAATTGATATTACAAAAGAAAGAAAGTCAGCAGATGAATTTAAGCTCCTTTCTAGGTATTCTCTGAGTTTAATTGAAGCAAGCCGTGACCCATTGTTTGCTATAAATGTGAATGGCAAAATTACCGACGTTAATGAAGCAACTGTTAGAATATCCGAAAGCCCGAGAGAAGATTTAATGAATAGTGATTTTGTTAAATATTTTACGGAACCTGAAATGGCAAAGAAAGGCTATTTAAAGATATTTGAAGAAGGGTTTGTTGAGGATTTTCCACTTACAGTTAAAGATGGCACACTAACCCCGGTTTTATTTAATGGATCTGTATTTAAAGATGATGAAGGACTGGTGGTTGGCGCAGTGGCGGTAGCAAGGGTTATTACAGAGCAAAAGCGTTTTGAAAAGGAGATAACCGAGGCCAAAGAATTAGCAGAAAAAGCAAAATTGGTGGCTGAAGAAGCTACCGGTATTGCACAACTGGCAGTTAAGGCAAAGCAACAGTTTTTATCCAATATGAGTCATGAAATCCGAACACCCATGAATGCGATAATCGGATTTACAAAGGTGTTGATCAAAACAGATTTAACAGCGAAACAATATGAATATCTTAATGCAATAAAACTAAGCGGAGATGCAATGATCGTTCTTATAAACGACATTCTTGATTTAGCAAAAGTAGATTCCGGAAAAATGACATTTGAGCAAGTACCATTTAAAATGTCGTATTCTATATCGGCAATGCTTCATTTGTTTGAAACAAAAATTCAAGAGAAGAATTTGGAAATGAAGATGGAGTATGATCAAAGAATACCCAATGTGCTGATAGGTGATCCGGTAAGGTTGCATCAGATAATTTTAAATCTGGTAAGCAATTCGGTAAAGTTTACCAATAACGGGAAAATTATTGTTACCGTTCATTTGGAAAATGAAAATGATAATAAAGTTGCTATAAAATTTTCAGTGAAAGATACGGGAATCGGAATTCCAAAGGATAAGATCACTTCCATATTTGATAATTTTCAGCAAGCTTCCAGCAACACTTCCAGGTTATATGGCGGAACAGGATTAGGACTTTCTATTGTTAAACAATTGGTAGAACTACAGGGAGGTATAGTAAAAGTGGATAGCGAAGTGGGAAAAGGTTCAGAGTTTAGCTTTGTTCTGAATTTTATTAAAACCACTGAGGTGGACTTACCTGTAGAGCAAAACACTGAAACAAATAAGGGCTATAAAAACCTCAGAGTTTTAGTGGTTGAAGATATTGCACTTAATCAGTTGTTGATGAAAACACTACTTGAAGATTTTGGCTTTACTCATGATATAGCTGTTAATGGTAAAGTTGCAATCGAAAAAGTACAAGCTAATGATTATGATATTATTTTAATGGATCTTCAGATGCCGGAGATGAATGGGTTTGAAGCTACGGATTACATCAGAAATACTCTAAATTTAAAAATCCCGATTATTGCTCTAACAGCAGATGTAACATCGGTTGATATTGAAAGGTGTAAATCAGTAGGTATGAATGATTATATTTCTAAGCCGGTTGATGAAAAATTATTGTATAATAAAATTATAGGATTGGCATTAAAGCCGGAACTGGTAAATCCAATATTAAAGATTAAGGAATTGAAAAAGGAAATGGAAGGAATAAAAAGTATTAATCTGGACTACCTTATTAAACGAACCAAGGCAGATCCAAACCTGATGTTAGAAATGATTGAATTGTATCTGGAGCAAACTCCGATATTAATAAATGCAATTAAGAAGAGCAATTTGGAAAACGACTGGACATCATTGTTTAATGCAGCTCATAAAATGATACCTTCATTTGTTATTATGGGAATTTCATCCGATTTTGAAACATTGGCAAGAAAAATACAGGATTATGCCAGCGTTAGAAAGCAGACACTTGAAGTACATGACTGGGTGAAACAACTGGATATAGCATGTACACAAGCTTGTAAAGAGCTCGTTATAGAGTATAACAGAATTAAAAGCGAAAACGAAAAGTAATGGAAAAAGTTAAATTATTTCTTGTAGATGATGATGCATTATTTCTGGCAGCATTGAAAATGGATTTTATGGATCGGGCAGATTTTGAAATAGTAACTTTTGCCACCGGCGAACTTTGTATTAAAGGTCTGGCCTTGTTACCGGATTTGATTATTCTGGATTATCATTTGAACGGCATTGAAATAAACGCAATGAATGGAATTGAAACGTTGGATGAAATAAAAAAAATTAACCCTGATATCCCGGTAATAATGCTCTCCTCTCAGGATAAAATAGATGTAGCTGTTAGTAGCCTTCATCATAGGGCTTTCGATTATGTAGTAAAGAGTGAAACCGCTTTTTTGAGACTGCAGAAAATAATCACGGAGATTTTCAAGTTTAAGAAAATTGAGAAGGAATTAAAATGGTATATGGACAGGATGTGACTTAATTTTATAAATAACATTAGCAGAGGTAATCATTTTTCAGATATTTTTCTTTTATTTCGGGGGAATTGATTTTTTATATGCAGGGTAAATAAGCATGTGATTAATAAATCAAACAGAATTTTGCAAATAATTACATGAATTATATAAAGGAGATGGCGCAATAATTAGTAATTTCGCACTTTATTATAAAAGTAAAAGGGAAAAATATGAGAATGAGATGGAAAATAGTATTGCTTATTATAATGATAGGCTATACAACTACAGGGCTTATTGCTCAGGAAAGTAATTCACATGAGGATTTTGGGGGCACTCTTAATCTGGGAGTTGGAATTGGAGGCTACTCAGGGTATTACCGTTATGTCGGCCGTTCAATACCGGTTCTTCACCTTGATTATGAGTTTGATGTGGCAAAGGACTTTACTTTGGCGCCATTTGTAAGTTTTTATACTTTTAGAAATGGTTATTATTGGGGAGATAAGAATAAAAATTATCCATATAAAAATTATTATTACCATGAAACCGTTATTCCAATTGGTGTAAAAGGCACCTATTATTTTGATGATTTGCTGGATGCAAACAGCAAATGGGATTTTTACGGAGCAGGGTCACTGGGATTTGCCATAGTACGTTCATCATGGGATAATGATTATTATGGCGATAAGAATTATTATCGTCGTGGTAATTCGGCGTTCTTCGATCTTCACATAGGAACTGAGTATCACTTGAGTAGAAGAGTCGGACTGTTTCTTGATCTTTCTACGGGGGTATCCACAATTGGGCTGGCAATACATTAATTTAGTATAAGTTTTTAACCCAGTTAAAAGGGGTTACCTGATTTATAAGTCAGATATTCAACTATAATGTGTTTTGTACATATTATAGTTGAATATTTTTTTATCTACATGATATTTTTTTTATTCTAAATGAGAACATTTTCCGAATCTTAAGGCAATTAATACATAAAATATTTTGTCATCATTTGCTATGTCTTCTGGGCAACGCACTTAATAAAAGTTCGATAGGAATATTATAAGTTTTTAAGGCAAAAATGTAATGATGACTTGATTTACTCAGCGCATCTTTGCATCGTGATATTATTTCACACCTGATCCGCCAGATGCGGGCATCTAAAATATATAGCATGAAAAACAAAATAGTAGCGTTTACTCTAACAGGAGTTATGGTGGCGGCAAGTTTATCCTCTTTCTCTCAGGACAACAAAAAGGTGGAAAAAGCTAGGGCAAATGAAGTGGAAGCCAAAAAGGATTTAATGGAAGCCAAGCAAGATTTAAGAGAGGCAAAAAATGATTCTGCTGAAGATTATTTGAAGTTCAAAAAAGAATCTGAAATGAAAATTCAGGAGAATCAGGCAAGAATTAATGAACTCAAAGAAAAGAGAAGAGCAGAAGCCAATGATGTTAATGATGACTATAATAAGAAAATTATGGCAATCGAAGAAAAAAACAATAAGCTTAGAGTCAAAATGCAAGACGCCGATAATACTAAGACTTCAAACTGGTCATCCTTTAAACGTGAATTTAATCACGATTCACATGAGATTGGACAAGCTTTCAAGAACATTGGTGTAAACAATGAAAAGTAATAAATAGTTTCTAAATTAAATTTGTTGTGATTTTAAGAATGTCAAATTCAGGATTGTTGCAAATTAGAGTATAGAAAATAACAATATAAAAATCAAAATCAAAAACAAAAATAAAATGAGTCAAGGAAAAATTGTATTGGGACTATTGGCAGGAATTGCCGCAGGAGCCGTATTAGGAATTTTATTTGCACCGGAAAAGGGATCTAAAACCCGCCAGCAGATATTGGATAAAAGTGATGAGTATGCAGGAGCGTTAAAATCTAAAATGGATGGATTTGCCGATAGCATTACTGAAAAGTATGAAAAAACAAAACAACAAGCTGAATAATATGCTTCAAAGGCAAAGGGTAAGTTTGGCGAAGTAAAAAGTAGTATGGATGGCACAATGTCAGACAGAGTATAATCATTATTAGTCCGGAAAATTCAAAATAAGCCAAAAAAATGAATAACGATGCAACAGCTATAGAAACGCTATTGGGGCAGGCAGAAGACTACAGCAAAACAACGCTTAAGTTGATTCAACTCAAAACCATTGATAAAACAGCAGATCTCGCATCTACGCTGGCTGTTCAATTTGCACTAACTATAATTGTTGCATTGTTTATTTTAATGAGTTATGTCGGGCTTTCACTTTGGCTGGGAGAAATCCTGGGTAAAGTATATTATGGGTTCTTTGTAATGTCGGGGATTAATGTCCTGTTTTTTTTGATCGTTTATATATTCCGGTCACAATGGATTAAGGATCCCTTACAAAATTCAATAATTGCAAAAATTCTAGAACATACTGAGGAATGAAAAAAAGATCCAATGTGGAATTATTACAGCAATCTATTATCAGACATGAGATTAAACAAGCCGCAGAGTTGAAGGTTTTTAAAGAGCAACTATTTCTTGCTTATGAAAGCCTAAATCCCTTCAGTTTACTAAAGAAGACAATATCTGATATGACATCCTCCCCACAAATTAAGGATGGCCTGATAAGTAGTGCAATTGGCATGACTGGCGGTTATCTGGCACAGAAGATATTATTTGGGGCAACCCGGAATCCGGTGCGCCATCTTGCCGGCACGATTTCCAGATCAGCAATCAGCTATTGGCTGAGCAATAACTCCGGGGGTATAAAATCAGTGGGAGAAAGTGTTTTATATAAATTATTAAAAAAATGGAAACCAACTAAAGCTACAAATAATATTAATGGCATTTAATAAGTAAGATTATGAGTCAAAACGCGTTTTCAATAATTTGCAATGTAATAGGTCATAACTGGATGTATAAGGACTATTCCAACTGGATGAGGGAAAATGGAGAAACTTACCCTTTTAAAGCATCAAGATATTGCTCAAGATGTAATCAGATAGGGTATCTGTATAACCACTGGAAAACTGTAGCAAAGAAATCACCACATGATCTGGAAAGGGATTATTTTGCCTGTAAAAAAATAAGTATTGATGATGTAATTTATAAATAAAACTCAAATAAAATTTCGTATTCCAACAAATACACGGAATTCACAGTGTTTTTTTCATAAATAAAATAATTGAAAAACAGAAGGCAAGCCTAAGAACATTTAATTAAATAAGAATACAATTTACCATTTATTTGACGTTTTTAAATAGTTGAAGGGAGTTGAATTTATTTTATATAGATAGCACAATAGTTAAATGGGCGCAAAAATATTTCAAAGTAAAATTCTGGAATTTATTGATTCTTGTAATAGTTGTATAAATTATTGTGAATCATGTGTTCAGATTTGTCAACTGGAAGCAGATATTATAAACCATGCAAAATGTATTGAGCTTAACTTATATTGTGCAGAAATGTGCAAAAACGCTTTAATCTTTATAAAATCTTCATCATCACACAATGTTAGTTTTTTAAGCAAATATTGCATGCTGTGCGCCGAAATCTGTGAAGCATGTGCAAATGAAAATGACAAAAAATTGCAGATTAAACATTGTATGGAGTGCGCTATCGCATGCAGGAAGTGTGCTGAAGAATGTTTAAGGCTCAAGAGTACAGAATTGTTAATTCATTAATTGTATTCTGAAATACATTATTTCTATAATTTTAAAAATCTAAATGTATTTTGCTGTTAACTGTATTCTGATTATATTTAGAATAGTGATAACCAGGGTAACATTCTCTGATATTTTTAAATTAATTTTAGTTGACTGAATTATATAAATATTGAAAATCAGAATGTAATTGTAATTATGGAACTCATGTGCACCTTTGGAGGGT
>JANOBN010000270.1:0-2967 GCA_031411675.1 Bacteroidota bacterium
CTAACGGACGCTGGTCATTGAGCGAAGGAAGAACCATTACCATTATTCCTTCCATTATTGCAGCCGAATATTTTTATGATACTGATTTAGGTGTTGGTAATGGAACTGCTATTCCTTTAGCTGCATTTGCTGATTCTGTAAACTTTAATGCCACATTTCCAACCACCGGTTTATCTACCGGCACACATAGGCTTTATGTTCGCATCAAAGATACTGATGGTCGTTGGTCGTTGAGCGAAGGAAGAACTATCAACATTATTCCTTCTATTGTTGCAGCGGAATATTTTTATGATACGGATTTAGGAGTTGGCAATGGAACAGCTATTCCTTTAGCTGCATTTGCTGATTCTGTAAATTATAATGCCATATTTCCAACCACCGGTTTATCAAATGGCACCCATACACTTTATGTTCGTACCAAGGATTCTGATGGTCGTTGGTCGTTAAGTGAAGGTAGAACCATCACTATTATTTCATCAATTATAGCAGCCGAATATTTTTATGATACTGATTTAGGTGTTGGTAATGGAATTGCTATTCCATCATTTGCACTTGCTGATTCGGTAAACTTTAATGCAACATTTTCAACAACAGGATTATCACCGGGAACTCATACTCTTTATGTTCGCACCAAAGACACTGATGGTCGCTGGTCACTGAGTGAAGGAAGAACTATCACTATTATTCCATCCATCGTTGCAGCCGAATAT
This sequence comes from Bacteroidota bacterium, assembly GCA_031411675.1. Classification (GTDB taxonomy): domain Bacteria; phylum Bacteroidota; class Bacteroidia; order AKYH767-A; family OLB10; genus JANOXC01. The sequence goes on from JANOBN010000270.1 coordinate 711, forward strand.
TTTTATGATACCGATTTAGGAGTAGGCACCGAAACTGCTATTCCTGCATTTGCTTTTGCAGATTCTTTAAATTTTAATGCCACATTTCCAACCAGCGGTTTATCAACAGGAACACATACCCTTTATATTCGCACCAGGGATACTGATGGTCGCTGGTCGTTAAGCGAAGCCAGAACTATTTCCATTATTCCATCCATCGTTGCAGCAGAGTATTTCTATGATACGGATTTAGGCGTTGGCAATGGAACAATTATTCCTTTATCTTCGTTTGCTGATTCAGTAAATTTTAATGCAACAATACCCAGCACTGGTTTAACGCCCGGAACACATACCCTTTATGTTCGTACCAAAGACACAGATGGACGGTGGTCATTGAGTGAAGCAAGAACCATTTCTATTGTTCCTGCTATCACCACAGCCGAGTATTTTTATGATACTGATCCCGGATTAGGAAACGCAACACCCATCACAGCAACTTTAAATGCAGACTCTGTTAACTTTAATTATTTGTTCCCAACCAATCATCTTAATCTGGGCACTCATACATTGTATGTGCGTACCAGGGACAGCGATGGACGATGGAGTCTGGCGGAGCCAAGGACCATTACGCTTCATGCTGATTCAGCTCTTTTAGTCCGAGTTCGCATCCAGGGATTTTATGATCCTGCTACCCATAATTTGGCTGCAGCTTACGATCCTGCAAATGAACCAACCATCTCCGATCCGTTAACCATATCATTGGCTCAAAGTATTGCTCCTTACAATATTGTTTTCACCCAAAACACTTTTTTGATGACGGATGGAATGGCAACTATTGCAGTGCCTGCCGGTGCTTCGGGCAATTCGTATTACATTGTGGTTAAACATCGCAATTCGCTTGAAACCTGGTCAAAGAATCCGGTAACAATTAGTCAGCTTACTACCTTTAGTTTTTGAGTGGCAGTTGCATGCATAAAAAGTGCATAGACTCTTAGTAGTTTTAGATTCCCGCATCCGCAGTAATAACTGTAAATTTCATTGCTGATTTACGGTAGTCACTTGTATGTAATCCAACTATAGTTGAATCATATTATAGCATTTGAAATGGAGGGAGAGTATCCCGTAAAGGACTCATTAACTTTTAGATTCCGACTTTAGCTTATTTACCGATACAAGCTAGAGCCATGCTCAAATATATTTTCCGGGGATGAAATCCAAAGGTGGCGGTAAAACGTATGTCGTTAAGTCTTTACCCTCGAACCTATGTTAACTAAAGCCTTGCTTTCTTTGCTCATTATCCTTTTTTCGATAACGGTTATTTCTGCCCAGAACCTTATTATATCAGGTGCAGTAATGGCAAGTGACGGAGGTTATCCGATACAAGGAGCTACAATAAATGCAATAAATACCAATAAGACCACCACAACAGATGCATTCGGAAATTTTCGGTTAACAGGATTGTCAGCCGGCAACTATCGGATTATAGTTTCCTTTCTTGGATATAAGACAGCGGAGAAAGAAATTTCTATTAGTGAAAACCAGATGTTAAGATTTTCACTAATGCCGTCAGCTATTAACCTTACAGAAGTAACCGTTAGCCCCAACAAAGCTATTACCCAAAGCGAGTCAGTAACAGGGGTTGATAAACTACTTCGTCCTGTTAATTCAGCACAGGATTTGTTGCAATTAGTGCCCGGACTTTTTATTGCACAACATGCAGGCGGGGGTAAAGCGGAACAAATATTTTTACGGGGTTTTGACAGCGATCATGGTACTGATTTTAATATTACTGTTGATGGTATGCCGGTGAATATGGTATCACATGCACATGGGCAAGGATATGCCGATTTTCATTTTGTAATACCCGAGACCGTTGATAAACTAAAGGTCTTTAAAGGGCCTTACACCACACGCTTTGGAGATTTTTCAACATCAGGTACCGGTGAGTTTTCTACCCGAAATTCAATTGATAAAAATGAATTAAAAGCGGAAGCCGGAATGTTTGATACTTACCGTGTTTTAGGCATGGTTAAATTATTAGATAGTAAACATCTTTTATCGAAAGAAAAAGAAAATGCATATATAGCAGGTGAATATGTTTTCACAAATGCCTATTTTGATCGAAAGCAAAAGTTCAATCGATATAATTTATTCGGCAAATATTCAGGAATGCTGAATCACGGGAATTATATTACTTTTTCTGCATCAACTTTTTTCGGTTCAGTTTCTGACATGCCAGATATCCGTCTCAACAATAAGCACCATCAAATCTTCCGCC
>JANOBN010000271.1:0-8595 GCA_031411675.1 Bacteroidota bacterium
GTAACATTTGCACCAATAAAGTGTGCACCAAGAAACTCCCCGTATTTTGCATCAAAAATTACTTTAACAAATCCATCTGAAGCCCCTGCAGCTTTTGCTTTACCGCTGGCTGAAAAAGGAAATTTGCCAATCTTTAATTCATATCCTGCCTCTCGTGCCGCTTTCTCTGTATAACCAACAGAGGCTATTTCCGGTGAACAATAAGTACAACCGGGAATGTTATTGTAGTTAATCGGTTCTACATGTAAACCGGCTATTTTTTCTACGCAAGTAATCCCTTCGGCAGAAGAAACATGCGCGAGAGCCGGTCCTTTCACAATATCACCGATGGCATAATAGCCCGGAATATTAGTCTGGTAAAAATCATTTATAAGAACTTTACCTTTATCGGTGATGATACCTGTTTCTTCCAGTCCGATATTCTCAATATTTGATTTAATACCTGCCGCTGAAAGAACAATATCGCATTCAATTATTTCTTCGCCCTTTTTAGTTTTTATTTTCACTTTACAACCATTACCGGAAGTATCTACACTTTCAACTGAAGATTCAGTCATAACAGTGATTCCGGATTTTTTAAAACTACGCTCTAATTGCTTGCTGATTTCCTCATCTTCTACAGGAACTACAGCGGGCATAAACTCCACAAGTGTAACCTTCGTCCCTATGCTATTATAAAAATAGGCGAATTCACTTCCAATGGCGCCGGAACCAACTACCACCATACTTGAAGGTTGAACCGTTAAAACCATAGCCTCGCGGTAACCTATCACCTTTTTACCGTCCTGCTTTAATCCCGGCAACTCCCTGCTTCTGGCTCCGGTAGCAATAATAATATGTTTAGCTTCAAGTATCTGTATTGTGCCATCATCAGCAGTAACTTCCACTTTACGGCCGGGTTTCACTTTGCCATTACCCATTATTGCATCAATCTTATTCTTTTTAAAAAGAAACTGGATTCCCTTACTCATTCCTTCAGCTACATCTCTGCTTCTTTTAACCATTCCTCTAAAGTCAGGTTTTGCTTCACCTACCGTAATGCCATAATCTTTAGCATGCGAAATATATTCGAAAACCTGAGCACTTTTGAGCAAAGCTTTTGTTGGTATACAACCCCAGTTGAGGCATATCCCTCCAAGTGATTCACGTTCAATTACCCCAACTTTCATACCCAGTTGAGCTGCTCTTATAGCGGCAACATAGCCGCCGGGTCCACTTCCTAAAACAATTAAATCGTAGTTCATACACATCGATATTGGTCTGCGAAAGTAATTTTTTTAGAGATTACTTAATGCAATGTTATAAATCGACACCATTATCCGCCCCTCATGAACCGATTTATAAGGATATTTGCTTCGTATGCGATATCGTATTTCAAGCCCTAAACCCAATTCCCGCCTTCTGGAAATTGAACTTATCATTGAAAATGTTAATGATGACGAACTCTTGGTGCATCTTCCATCCTGGAGACCCGGAAGATATGAAACAGGCAATTTTGCCAAGAACATTCAGAAAATCAATGCTTTTGACCTTTCCGGAAAAGAATTAAAAATAACAAAGGAAACCAAGGATTCGTGGCGAATAGCTGTTAACGACTCTTCAGGGGTGACCATCCGCTATAACTATTACGGTGCCCAGCCGGATGCAGGTGCCTGTTGGGTGGACTCCGATCTTATTTATTTTAATCCTATTCATTGTTGCTTATATGCTTCTGATAGAATTCACATGCCTTGTAAGCTTGTACTGGATATTCCGGATAACTGGCAAATTGCAACCGGCCTGTTACATAAAAGTGCAGGCGTTTTACAGGCAACCGACTTTCACCAGTTAGTAGATAGTCCGGTATTTGCAGGTACTTCGCTTCAGCAGAATATATATAAAGTTGAAGGGGTTAATTTTCATATTTGGTTTGCAGGCCATGTTCGCCCTGACTGGGAAAAAATTATGCGTGATTTCAATGCGTTTACGAGTGTTCAGATAAACATGATGAAGGGATTTCCGGTGAGAGATTACCACTTTATGATACTGGTTTTACCTTTTAAATTTTATCATGGTGTGGAACATACCAATTCTACTGTGTTGGCGTTAGGCCCCGGCGGTGCATTAATGAATGGTGATCTGTATACTGACCTTATCGGTGTTGCCTCGCATGAATTATTTCATACCTGGAATGTTAAAACAATCAGACCTGCTGATATGATGCCCTATAAATATCAGGAAGAAAATTACAGCAGATTGGGTTGGGTTTATGAAGGATTTACCACCTACTATGGTGACCTGTTTCTTGCAAGAAGCGGTTATTTTAATACTGATGGCTATTTCAATGAATTGAACAGCCGTTTACAAAAACACTTAGATAATTACGGCAGGTTTAAAATGTCGGTTGCTGCAAGTAGTTTTGATACCTGGCTGGATGGTTATGTTCCCGGAATACCGAACAGGAAAACATCTATTTATGATGAAGGAAGTTTAATTGCTTTAATTATTGATTTATTTATCAGAAAACATTCATCAGGAACCAACTCTTTAGATGATGTAATGAGAGCTTTATATAAAGATTTTGCATTACAGAACCGTGGTTACCGAGAAAGCGATATCAGAATGCTTGCCGAGCATTTTTCCGGACACGATGCGTCACACATATTTGATGATTTGATAAATAATACCGGAAACTATCTGGAAGCGATTCAAACACTCCTGCATGAAGTAGGCTGCTATGTGAATATGAGTAATTCAGCTAATATATGGGAAAGTAAATATGGATTTAGAGTTGTGGCTATACCATCAGGATATTTAATATCCAATATAGCGCCTGACTCCCCTGCTGAAAATGCAGGTTTAAGCAAAGACGATGAATTGATTTGTATTAATAATTGCAAAGCTGAAGGGAATTTGAACGATTTGTTCAATCTGCAGAATACCGATGAAATTACTCTGGAAGTTTTTGAAATGAAGCGAAAAAAAATAGTTCAATTAAAAGCTAAAGAACATCAATATTATACCACCTGCAAAATAAAATTAATAAATGATTTAAGTAAAACGCAACAAGAGAATTTCTTTAGCTGGACAGGAATTAAAATTTAACTATTGAGGAATATAAGCAATCATGCTGATTTCCACATTCACATCTTTAGGCAGCACTGAAACCTGAACCGTTTCCCTTGCCGGATAATGAGATACAAAGTAGCCTCCATAAACAGTATTGACCTCAGCAAACTGTTTCATATCTTTTAAAAAAATGGAAGTTTTAACCACATTATCAAATGATGCTCCGGATGTTTGAAGGATAGCTTCCAGATTTTTCATCACCTGATGTGTTTCACTCAATATATCCGACAGATCCAGCTCGCCTGTATGAGGTACTATTGCTATTTGTCCTGATATATATAAAAAATTCCCTGCAAGCACTGCCTGACTATAGGGTCCTATTGGTGCCGGTGCCATTTTTGTTTCAATAATTTTTTGCATATAAAATATTTCTTCGTATTGTTATTGTATTCTATAATTTAGCCCTGCGAATATAGTAATGGAATGTTTAAAAAACAGAAAATACTTTTAATAGATAATTACGATTCTTTCACTTACAACCTGCAGCATTATCTTGAATTTCTCAATGATGACAGTTGTGATGTGGTAAGAAATGATGAATTGAATTTATCTGCTATTGCCCATTATGATTCACTGGTATTGTCACCGGGCCCGGGTTTACCTCAGGAAGCGGGTAAATTAATACCGTTAATCAAAGAATATTATCAGTCAAAAAAAATACTGGGCGTTTGTCTCGGACATCAAGCACTTGGAATGGCCACCGGCGCGCAACTCAAGCCACTTAATACCGTACTGCATGGCCGACAAAGGCGCTGTATCAAAACTGATATTAGTGATCCTGTTTTAAAGGAAATTCCTGCCGATTTTTTTGCAGGCAGATATCACAGTTGGGTAATTGACAGATCCACTTTATCACCCGAATGGGACATCACTTCTGTTGATGAGGATAATGAAATAATGTCAATGCATCATTCCCGATTCCCTGTGTGGGGAGTGCAGTTTCATCCTGAATCAATTATGACTAAACAAGGAATGACGCTAATTAATAACTGGCTTAAAGCATAATTACACGGCATTATTAAGACATTAATCGTGCGTTAGTATTATCTTTGCTTTGAATAAGTACAGGCCGCTCCATCGCTCCGTTTACGGAGAGGAAAGTCCGGGCAACATAGGGCAACGCACCCTGTGAATAACAGGGGATTCCGCTTAAACGGAATACAGATAGTGCAGCAGAAAATAAACCGCCATGAAGGTAAGCGTAAGCACATCCTTCATGGTAAGGGTGAAATGGCGAGGTAAGAGCTCACCGCTCAACGGGTGACCAATGAGGCATGGTAAACCTTGCGTGTTGTAAGGCCAAATAGGTGTCGGTTTGTGAGGCGGCCCGTTTCCGCAAACTTCGGTTTGCACCGGCACGGGTAGGCTGCAAGAGGCAGTAAGCAATTACTGTCCCAGATAAATGATGGAGGTAAATGGCATTTTATGCTCTTTATACAGAACCCGGCTTACAGGTCTGCGCTTATTCGTTTTTTAATATTTACCAGGTTCAGACTGTGAAATTAAGACCTACTCACTTTTTACTACTTTCGTTGCAGTGATAACATGATATGAACTTCAGAAAACTCTTTATTGAATTCAGTACCCGCCATGATTTATATTACCGTATTTTTATAATTACCGGTTCAATACTTATTATAAGTAATTACCTTCCGAATCAATTGCGCTTCAAATATGAATTCAGCGCCGGAAGTGCATGGAGTTATGATGATCTGAAAGCACCTTTTGATTATCAGGTTTACAAACCGGAAAATGAAATAGAAGCTGAAAAAAGAGCCATAGTCCAGGAGCAACCGGTTTGTTACCGTAAAGATAGTTTAGCCTTTTCTCAATCACTTAATGCATTTAATAAATCATATGGTTCAAATGAAGGACCGGAATATGAAACAGCAAAAAATATTTTGCTATCCATCTATAAAAAAGGCTTTATCGAAGAGGGCAAAAACATTCCCAACTCAAGTAATTTTCTTTTAATTACAGGAAACAAAGCCAGTGAAATTGCGAGTGAGGATGTGTTAACTTCAAAACAGATAGCTGCTTTTATTGAGAATGCACTTGTACAAACAAATACACAGCATGATTCGCGTTTACTGGAGGAATTAAAAAATTCTGTAAAGCCTAATATTATTTTTGATGAGGCCTTAACAAACGCATCCTTAAATGATAAACTTTCCACTATCAGTGTTACACGAGGCGTAATTTATAAAGGAACCGTGATTGCGAGAAAAGGTGCCATGCTTAGTAAAGAAGATGCAAATAACATTGAATCTCTACGGATTGCTTTTGAACAGCGTCATCCTGATGCAACAGCAGGAATATTCTCTTATGCAGGATATCTTTTATTGATTAGTATTTCCATTGGTATTTTAGTAATTTTCCTCTGGCTTCTTCGTAAAGATATACTTCTTGATAACAGAAAACTTACTTTATTATTTCTGTTGATTGTAGGTATTTCATTATTATATACCGCAATTTTGCACCGCAACTGGATTAGTATACTTGTTGTTCCCCTTTGTATTCTGCCATTGGTGACTCGTGCTTTTTTTGATACCCGCACAGCACTGTTTACTCATGTTTTAACTACTCTGATCCTGGGAACGGTTGCACCAAATGGTTTCGAATTTGTTTTCATGCAAATTATTGCAGGCATAGTAGCTATTTTCAGCATTGTGAATCTGAGAAGAAGAGCACAGTTATTTGTTGCTGTTTCATTTATCCTGTTTTCCTATATTATTTGTTTTGTAGGATTATCGCTTATTAATGAAGGTAATATCAATGAAATAAAGCTTAGCAGTATCGGATGGCTGGGAGGAAATGTGTTACTAACGCTACTCACCTACCCTTTAATTTTTCTTATAGAAAAAGTTTTTGGTGTTACTTCAGATTTTACGTTGATAGAGCTTACTGATTTTAATAATCCTTTATTAAGAGAGATGTCACTAAAAGCGCCGGGAACTTTTCAGCATTCACTACAGGTTGCAAATCTGGCCGAGGCTGCTATATATAAAATCGGTGGCAACTCACTATTGGTTCGGGTTGGCGCCCTTTATCATGATATTGGGAAAATAGACATGCCTTTATATTTTATAGAAAATCAGAGTACCCAAATGAATCCGCATGATGAGCTATCGTTTGACGAAAGTGCATCAATAATAATCAGTCATGTGGTAAGAGGCATTGAGCGTGCAAGAAAAAATGCCTTGCCGGATGCAATTATAGATTTTATCAGAACACACCACGGAACTATGATGGTGCAGTATTTCTATCAGTCCTATCTGAAAAACTATCCTGATATTGTGCCTAATGAGGATGATTTCCGCTATCCCGGTCCCAAACCATTTTCACGAGAAACTGCTGTATTAATGATGGCTGATTCAGTAGAAGCATCTGCACGAAGTCTTCCTATTCATGATGCAGAATCAATAGATAAATTGGTGGAGAAAATACTGCATAATCAAATTAATTCAGATCAGTTTGAAAATTGCGATATTACTTACCGTGATATCACTGCAATAAAAAGAATTTTTAAGAAAATGCTATCGAGTATCTATCATGTAAGAATTGCATATCCTGCAGGAGGATAAAGAAGTTAATAGTTATTAGTGAATAGTTAATGGTTATTAGTTAATAGTTATTAGTGAATAGTTAATGGTTATTAGTTAAAAGTTATTGGTTATTAGTTATTGGTTATTAGTTATTGGTTATTAGTTGTTGGTTAGCTGTTATACTTTTTTGATTTAACTGTAGCTTATTAACTTAGTTACTTATTGATATACCCGGAGCGGCTTTGACGCAGAATGTCATTATGAAAACATTAAGGCGAAGACGCCTGAACGCGACGGACTATTGGTTAATTGTTATTAGTTAATTATTAATTTTATGCATCATTTTTTACTCGATACTCGATACTATTTCTGAACATACATTACTTCCTTCACTGCCTTAATGACCCTTGCAGGATTTGGTAAATAGGCCTCAATAAGCGTAGGCGCATAAGGCAAAGGAACATCTCCACCCATCACACGAAGAATTGGTGCATCCAGATAATCGAATGCATCCTTCTGCACTTTAAATGCGACTTCTGTAGCTATGGCTGCCAACGGCCAGCTTTCTTCAACTATGACCAGACGATTGGTTTTTTTTACTGATTCTATTACCGTTTTATAATCGATTGGACGAACGCTTCTCAGATCAATAACCTCGGCATTGATTTGCTCCTTCTCCAGTTCCTCTGCTGCTTTTAAAGCTATCTTCATCATTTTGCCGAATGAAACAATAGTGACATCTGTTCCAGCTTTTTTAATATCTGCAATTCCTATTGGCATAACATACTCTCCATCGGGAACCATGCCTTTATCACCATACATTTGTTCACTTTCCATGAAAATTACCGGGTCATTATCGCGAATGGCCGCTTTCAACAAACCCTTTGCATCTGCCGGATTTGAGGGAACCACCACTTTAAGTCCTGGGCAGTTGGCATACCAGCTTTCAAATGCCTGGCTATGTTGGGAGCTTAACATACCTGCAGAAGCAGTAGGGCCGCGAAAAACAATGGGCACATTAAAATGACCGCCACTCATACTCATCATCTTAGCTGCTGAATTAATTACCTGATCTATGGCAACCAGCGAGAAGTTAAAAGTCATGAATTCAATGATTGGACGTAGCCCGTTCATAGCTGCCCCCACTCCTATTCCGGCAAAACCCAATTCAGCAATAGGGGTGTCAATAACCCTCTTAGGTCCGAACTCATCAAGCATACCCTGACTAACCTTATAGGCTCCATTATACTCTGCGACCTCCTCACCCATCAGGAAAATCTTAGGGTCTTTTCGCATTTCCTCACTCATTGCCTCACGTAAGGCCTCCCGGAACTGTATTTCTCTCATAAAACTGACATTTATTTGAATGGCAAATGTAGCTTTTTTCAGGAGTTTAAGGTTAAAATCGAGGTTAATTTCCTTGTTGAAAATCACGTAAATCTTATGAAATTTAAAATAAGCTTATATTCCTTATTCCTTAATTAAAATCAACATAAAAACCAGCTCTTAAATTGTGATACCAAAACGTAATATTGGTCTAAACAAATTAAATACTTTTCTTAAAAAAATTTACATTTTGGCACGTCGAATCCCATGAACTCGGGGCGGAAGTGCTTTCCGCTTTTCACCACGTCTTCCGGTACGACGCCTTCCTTCACGATCCGCTGCTCGTGATAGAGGTCGTGCAGGAAGAGATTCAGCGCGCGGATGCGCTGAACGAGCCCGCGCTCCACATGCTCCCACTCGGTGCTGGTGATGATCCGCGGGATGGGATCGAAGGGGAAGATGCGCTCCGTACCCTGATTATCGCTATATACGGTGAAGGTGATCCCCTGATTCAGGAAGGTCTGCGAGGCGAGCCGATGCTTGCGCTCGACCTCGGCGGCATTCATCGCGCCGAAGCGCTCGAGGATCTGCTGGTAGTGCGGCCGCACCACGCCGG
>JANOBN010000272.1:0-6149 GCA_031411675.1 Bacteroidota bacterium
CATCGTTCAACTACCCGGATAGTGTTTATTAATTTTTTTTAAAATGTGTTTTAATTAAAGAGTGAATTTTCTAAAGTGAAGTAGTGGATGTGTGTCCGGACCTGAAGAATCCGGACATTTTTTTTATGGCTGTAACACAAACGGGAGTGTGGAAGTATTTCTGCCGATTGAAATTGATATAAAATAATTTCCTGCAGATAAGCCATTCAAATTAACCTGATATTCTCCGTCACCATTAGCTGAAGAAGTAATTTGCTTTACTATTTTACCTTCTGAAGAAAGTATCTGCACAGGAAGGGGTAATCTGCAATCCGGAATGTAAAATCTTAATTGTTGTTGAACGGGGTTTGATAAAAGTTTAGCAGTTTCATTACCATTTTCATAAATGGCTGTTGCTGAATATTCAATTAACCCCGCATTAGGAAATCCACCTGTTATTAGTGCACAATCATAAATTTTTGTGAATAAGGAACTACCTATATCATAGCTGAAAATTGTACCAACGTTATTATTCCCGCCATTATAGGTGGTACCATAAAGCTTACCATCACTGGCCTGCATTAATGATCCATTAGGTGTAGACCCATTAACCACACTGAAATCATGCAACTTGGTGAAAATATTTCCGGAAGGATTAAAACTAAAAATGACACCGATATTATTTATTCCGCCTTGTGATGTCATACCATAAAATAGTCCATTCCCTGCCACTAACAGGCTACTGCTATAAGGTGCAGCTCCGTCGGTTGAATTAAAAGTATGTACAGTAATAAGAGTATCTGTTATTGGATTATAACTAAAAATAGTTCCGTATCCGGTTGACCCGCCAACGAGAGTCATGCCATATAAAAGTGAATTATGAACAATAAGAGAGCCGAAAGCACCAAATCCGTCAGTAAAATTAAAACTATGTTCAACAGTAAAAATACCGGATGTGAGATCATAACTAAAAATTTCCCCGGCATTATTTGCACCACCTGATGTTGTCACTGCATATATTTTGCCGGCATATTCAATTGCATTTCCGAGTGGATAACGTCCGTTGGTTACATTAAAATCAACCAGTTTAACAAATGAATTATTTGATGGATCGAATGAAAAAAAAGTACCAAAGTCATCTGTTCCCCCGTTGTTAGCTGTGCCATACATTTTTCCATTTGAAGCTAAAAACAAACCGGCTCTTGGAAAGTAGCCACTTAGCGAATCGAAGCTGTATAATGCCGTATAACTTCCTGTTGAAGGATTGTATTTAAAAAGATCACCCTTACTATATAATCCTCCGGAAACACTTAATCCATATAAATAACCATTGTAGGGAAGCAGATCTCCTTGTGGGGAAGCCCCGCCAAAACCGGGGCCCGGGCCAAAAGAGCTGCCATCACCATTAATATGAAAGAGAATTCCGATACCTAATGTACCTCCCAACTGCATGGTTCCCCAAAGTTGGGGTGTTTGAGAGTTGCCTATAGTTAATTGTAAAATTGCGATAAAAATAAAAAACAGCTTTTTCATAGGATTGTTATTTTTTAAAAGACTAAGTTAAATATAAAGAATAATATTGATAAATAATATTAACTCTTGTTTCTTCAATGCAAATGATAAGTATGTTTAATTTCAATTAAATATTTTGTCCACCAACTCCTTATTGATATCCAGAATAACCTTGCGTTTCAAGCTTAATTTCGGAGTAAGTTCTCCTGCATCAACTGACCATTCCTTCGATAACATCTCAAACTTTTTTATAGTTTCAAAACTACCCAGTGATTTATTCAATATTTCAATTTCTTCTTTAATGCGGTCTTTTACTGCCGGATTAGAAATTAACTCTGCATTATCCTTAAAACTTATTCCTTTACGTTTACACCATTCCTGTGTGAATGCAAAATTGGGAACAATAAGTGCTGCAGCAAACTTTTGATTTTCGCCAATAACCATTGCTTGTTCAATAAATCGTGACTCTTTTAATTTATTCTCCAGCATTTGAGGAATAATATATTTACCTCCGGAAGTTTTAAAAATTTCCTTTTTCCGATCAGTTATTTTAAGATATTTATTATCCACCCAGGTTCCGATATCACCGGTATGAAACCAACCTTCCGAATCAATCACTTCAGCAGTAAGTTCCGTATGCTTGTAATAACCCAACATTACATTCGGACCCTTGCATAATATCTCTCCATCTTCTGCAATCTTTACGGTTACTTTATCAAGTGGTTTTCCAACAGTTCCAAAACACAATCCATCAGGCTTTAAGGTGTTTACAGCAATAACTGGACTTGTTTCGGTTAATCCATATCCTTCCAGAATGGGAATACCTGCAGCCCAGAAAACCCGTGCGAGCCTTGGTTGTAATGCAGCACCACCACTTATGGCAACCATCACATTATTACCTAAAGCTTCTTTCCATTTGCTGAATACGAGTTTACGGGCAATTTTCAATTGATATTCATACCACCAACCGTTTTTACCATAGGGCTCAAAACGTAAACCAAGTTCCAATGACCAGTAAAATAACTTCTTTTTAATTCCGGTAAGTTCACTTCCTTTACCTACAATTCTGTCATAAACTCTTTCAAAAAGGCGGGGAACACATCCAAATATGTGTGGCTTTACTTCTTTAAGATTATCAGCTACTTTATCAATGCTTTCTGCATAATATATAGATACCCCTTTATACATATAAAGGTAAGATAACACCCTTTCGTAAACATGATTTAGTGGCAGAAAACTTAATGCCCTTCCACCGGGACCAACAGGACATAAATGCTCAGCGGCTATAAGTTGACTAATTATATTGTTATGTGAAAGCATTACGCCCTTTGGAACTCCTGTTGTTCCTGAAGTGTAAAGCAAAGTAGCAAGAGTGTCGGGAGTAATGTTAGCTTTTATTTTTTGCAGCTTATCCTGATTTTTATTCTTATTTCCTTTATCCGTAATTTCACTCCAATGTGTTTTGCCTGTTATTCGGTTAAAAGTATAAACACCAAATGCAGGTATTTCATTTCCCGCAGAAGTTATCACTTTATTCCATAATATTTCATCCGATACTACTATTAGTTTTATCTCAGCGTCTTTCAATATATATTTAAGATCCGTCTCACTGATAGTAGGGTAAACAGGCACATGGACACAGCCTGCCTGAAGCATTCCAATATCCAGAAAATTCCACTCAGGGCGATTATTACTTAAGGTGGCTATCTTATCACCCGGCTGCAGTCCCATTGTCAATAAGCCATAGCTCACTGCCATAACCTGCTCACTGAAATAACTGAATGAATACGTTTTCCATTCACCATTTTCCTTATATCCAAGTGCATCAGGTCTGTCAGTATAGCGTTCCCGGTAATTTTCAATAAGGTCAAATAATCTTTTTACCTCCATATTTTGATACTGTTTAAGGCAGTTGATAAAACTATAGTAATTTTAAGTTTTTGTTGATTACAATATTATTAAAAAAGAGAGATTTACAAACAACTAAACGGAAATTAAGTAATGACCATTCAGAATGATTTTACAAAGCTGCTGAATCTTCGTTTTCCTGTTATCATGGCGCCCATGTTTCTGGTGTCAAACGAGGCAATGATGAAGTCAGCAATTAAAAATGGAATTATAGGGGTGTTTCCCTCGCTTAATTTCCGTGGGGAAGGCCATTTGGAAGATATTATTGACAATCTGCATCTTGAGATGATTGCTCAGCAGGGAAGGCCAGGCAATTTTGGAGTGAATCTAATCGTACAAAAAAGCAATCCAATGTATAAGAAGCATCTCGATATTTGTATTGCACGTAAGGTGCCGTTTTATATAACCAGCCTCGGCAACCCGGATGAAGTTATTAAGAGGGCACATGAATATGGAGGGAAAGTATTTTGTGATGTCACCAATCTTACCCATGCCGAAAAATGTGCTTCACTCGGTTGCGATGGTTTTATAGCTGTTGGTGCTGGAGCAGGTGGCCATGCAGGACCTCATCCGAATTATATATTAATCCCCGCACTGAAAAAAACATTTCCCGGAATACCTGTAATAGCTGCAGGAGGCATTGCAACAGGTGAAGGCATATTATCCATGCTTGCATGTGGCGCTTCCGGAGCAAGCATTGGAACCCGTTTTATTGCCTCCCTTGAAGCCGGAGTGTCTGACGATTACAAAAAAGCAGTGGTGCAATATGGCATGAGTGATATTGTTATGACTGAAAGGCTTTCAGGTACTCCATGTTCCATTATTAATACTCCGGATGCAAGAAAACTGGGACTCAAACAAAACTGGATGGAGAAGTTATTCAGTAAGAATGCAACTACAAAGAAGTATTTTAAAATGCTTGTTGCAGTAAGAGGTTTTAAAAAGTTGGAGAAAGCCGTTAAGCCCGGTAATTACAGTAATTTATGGTGTGCAGGACAAAGTGTTGAAATGATTCATGATATACTTAGTTGTGAGAAAATTATTTCAGTTCTGGAAAGCGAAACAACAGAAGCATTAATGAAATTAAATTCCGACTTTATTTAACACTTAATTTCATATTTAATAATTTAGTTTAAATCCAATTCTCATTAAGCACCAATACCCATTAGATGCTCCATCAACTACTTCAGAAATCGATTAAATCTAAATTCTACTTATGGATTACCAACAGAGTACTTTGGTGGAAAATTCCTTTTAATGCCCCGCATGCAATCAGGATTTCTGCTATTGATGAGGAAAGTCTCAAATTGACTTTGCCATTCATCAGAAAAAATAAAAACCACATCAACAGTATTCATGCCTGCGCATTAGCCACAGCCTGTGAATATGTAACCGGCCTACAGTTAGCAAGAGGTTTGGGAGCAGATAAATACCGCCTGATTCTACGTGAAATAAAGATGGAATATTTGTGGCAGGCAAAGATGGAGGTTAGTGTTTATTTCAAATATTCTCAGAAAGATATTCAGGAGGAAATTATTTTTCCACTACAAAGTGAAAATGCAGTTATCAGAACTCTGGAAACGGAAGTGAAAAATAAACTAAATGAAATCATCTGTAAAGGCACCATTACCTGGCAGATTAAAAAGTGGATAAATGTAAAAACAAAAAGATAGAATAATTCTAAAATTTTTCTTCATAACATATTAATAAATAATTCTAAAAAAATTGTATTTTTGAATCTCAAATCAATGTTATGAAAATCAAGATTGTTATATTTCTCCTGTTTCTTGCAGTTCCTGTTGTGCTAAAAGCCCAGATTGCCGCTACAACCGAAGACGAGTATAATATCGGCAGCGTAGGTTATAAAATGCTGCTTACCATGAAAGTAGATCTTAAACCCGGATATTCAGTAACAGATTATGCTACTTATGAATATGCTGATCGTAAAGCGGCATTTAAAGGATTATTACGTAAAGGGGAGAATAAGCCATGTGCAGTTATTATGGTTTATCAGAAGCTAAGAGGAGCTCCTGAGTATTATTGCATTCCGACTCCCGACGCTCCGGAAATGTTATGGGACCGTTATCGTTATAGTTTAAACGGCGAAACAGATAATAAACAAGAGCAGTTACAGTTTTTTGGATTTGCACTGGCTAAGGCAATGATGTATTTTTCGGGGAAATAATAAAAATTGTCTGCTTTCCCTTATTTACTTTTTATACCTTATTTTGTTGCTACTATATGAGAAGTCTGATCGTTTTTTTGCTCTTTCAATTTTTATTGATACTTTCATTTCCATCGTTTTCACAGGTAAAAAATAATAATCAATCAAGGCATATCAGTCGCCCTGAATTATGGTGGTTAGCGGGTCATATTTTTATTGCGCATAAAAGTTGGTGCATAACAAAGGAGGCATTACGTAAAACGCAGGAATTAAGTATAAGTAAGGAGTTAGATGGTGATGGACAGGGCGGACAACTGGATGCCTTCCGACACAGTTTCTGGATGGCTATGCTGGCCCAGAATATCCGTCCCCGTAAAGCTCAGAAACTTGGAATAGCCCATGAGAAGGGGAATTATATAGACTATAAGAGAAAAAGGAGGGAAGACGGGCTTCGTCCTGATAAAATAAGTTGCGCAATGGATTTATATAATAATGAGAAAGGACTTGAATTGGGATATAATAACATTGAATTTTCACCGGACTCCCTTATAGCTCTTGTAATTAGCCAAATACGTGATGGGAAAAT
>JANOBN010000273.1:0-6321 GCA_031411675.1 Bacteroidota bacterium
GTATTAACTCCTGCTGACGTAACGAGGTATGTAAAAAAACGATTAGTGTTCCATTCATGAGTTATCACCCAAAAATCATTTACATTTAATCCATGTCGTATTGCAGTTACTTTTTCACTGGTTGGGGTAATAAGTGGTATGTTTTTAATGGCTGTTACATCACCATTTCCACCATTTAAGGTCATATCAATTTCACTGTATTGCAGTCCGTTTGGTCCGGCATCTGCATCCACCGTAAATACATAAAAATTGGCATAATTACTACCCGGTTTTGGTACCACTATGGCTGATTGAGTGGATGAATTATTGCCACCCATTCCTGTACCATTAGGCATAGGCACATGATTTCGATCCCAGATGGTCAGACCATTTGTATAGAAAAGAAGATTACCGGAAGTATCGGAGAAGCTTGCACACCCCTCCGTAACGTTCATAGCACTTCCGGCTAAAGAGCTCGGGGAACCGCTTGAAAAATTAATCCACACATTCGCTCCAAAGAGCCAGTTATTGGTTTCATTTTGTGCAAAACAGCACTGTGAGAATAATAAAGTTATGATGAACAGAGCCTTTGCTTTCACCTCACAAATGTGATAAAATTTATCGCATCAGGCAAGTGCTTATATTTGGAGTCTCAATCAAAAAAACATGAAATTAATAAGATTCAGTTTAATAATTTGTTTCCTGACAGTATTTCAGCTTTCCGGCCTGGCCCAGAAGCAGCCGGTTAAGCAGGCTCCTGTTCCTGCTGAATTAGAAGCAATAACAGTCCCCGGTGATCCGCTAAAAGCTAAAATGTATATTCTGGATAACGGAATACATGTCTATCTTTCTGTATATAAGGATGCACCCAGATTTCAGTCAATGATTGGTGTTAAGGCAGGAAGTAAAACGGATCCGGCTGATGCCACCGGTCTTGCTCATTATCTGGAACATATGCTTTTTAAAGGTACTGATAAACTTGGTACGAAAGATTTTGTAATGGAAAAACCATTATTGGATTCCATATATAGCCTCTATGATTTTTATGGCAAAACATCTGATAGCCTTGAACGCGTGAAAATATATGATCAGATAGATGCAGTTTCAGGGGAAGCATCAAAATATGCAATACCTAATGAGTTTGATAAGCTGATGTCGGCAATGGGTGTTGAAGGAACAAATGCCTATACCTCTGTTGAACAAACAGTTTATGTAAACGATGTTCCTGCAAATTATGCCGAACCTTTTCTGGAAGTATCGGCAGAAAGATTTCGTAAGCCGGTAATGCGCTTATTTCACACAGAACTGGAAGCAGTTTATGAAGAAAAAAATCGTGCACTGGACAATGATGGCAGAAAAGTGTATGAAGCACTTATGGCCGGTGTGTTTCAGAATCATCCTTATGGAACTCAAACAACCATTGGTACAATTGATCATCTGAAAAATCCATCTCTAAGAAAAATTCAGGACTATATGGAAAAATATTATGTGCCGAATAATATGGTCATGGCTTTTTCCGGGGATATTAATCCTGATGAATTCATTAAGTTAATAAACAGGACATTTGGTAAAACAAAACCAAAGGCGGTTCCGCCATTTAAGTATCAACCGGAAAAATTAATAAAACAGCCTGTCGTAAAAGAAGTGTTTGGGCCGGATGCGGAGAGTTTAAGTATGGCATTTCGCTTCGGAGGGGCCTCCAGTCCCGATGCCGATGTATTAACAATGATAGATATGCTCCTTAGCAATGGTCAGGCAGGTATGCTTGATCTGAATCTTAATCAGGCACAAAAGGTGCTTTCCAGTTCCTCATCAGTCAATATTATGAAAGATTACAGCATGCATGTGTTAACAGGACGTGCACGCGAAGGTCAGAGACTGGAAGAGGTGCGGGACCTTTTGCTAGATCAGATAATGCAAATTAAAAATGAGAATTTTGATGAAAGTATTTTACCTGCAATCATCAATCAACTAAAGGTTGAACAGGCAAAAAGTTTTGAATCAAATAGCGGCAGAGCATCTTTTATGTTGGATGCAGAGATGAATGGTGTTGAGTATAAAGATGCAGTAAATCAGATAAGCAGACTCTCTAAGATATCAAAACAACAAATTGTAGATTTTGTAAGAACATGGTATGGAGAAAATTATGTTATAGTTTATAAACGCAATGGGGAAGATACTAATGTAACCAAAGTGGTAAAACCACATATTACTCCTGTGGCAACCAATAGAGACGATCAGTCTGATTATTTGAAAAGTGTTTTAGCAATAAAGGTGAAGCCAATCGAGCCTGTCTTTATTGATTTTAATAAGGCCATCCAGAAAATGAAATTAAAAAGCGGGGTAGAGGTTAGTTATGTTCAGAACAATGAAAATAAACTTTTCGACCTTTATTATATATTAGATATGGGTTCTAATAATAATAAGATGCTTGCTCATGCTGTAGAGTATCTGGAATACATCGGATCTGCAAAATTTAATGCCTCAAAGCTGAAGCAGGAATTCTATAAACTGGGATGTGATTATGGTATTTCAAAAGGGGAGGATAAATGTTATATTTATTTATCCGGGCTAAGTGAAAATTTTGCAACGGCTGTTGCTTTGTTTGAAGACTTTCTGGCAACACCTCAACCTGATGAGGCAGCCTTGCAAAATTATAAAACTGATGTGCTAAAACGACGTAGTGACGGTAAGCTGAATAAACGGTTTATTCTTTCGCTTATGCAACAATATGCACGTTATGGTGCAAAAAACCCTTCAACAAATATTTTAAGCGATCAGGAAGTGAAGGAGATAATGGCTGTTCAGTTAACTACTTTTATTAAAAATCTTACCGGATATGAGCACAGAATCAGCTATTATGGACCAACGCCTTCTGCAGAACTTGTAGCAGTTTTAAATAAGTTTCATCGCACTCCCAAAGGATTTCAGGCAATTCCACAACCTGTTAAATTTGAAGAACTCAATTCAGATGTAAACAGAGTATTTGTTTTCAATTATGATATGAAACAAGCAGAAATTGTAATGATGAGTAAAGGCGGACTTTTTAATAAAGATTTATCAGGACCTGTTACTTTATATAATGAATACTTTGGCGGCGGAATGTCAGGCATAGTTTTTCAGACCTTACGCGAAAGCCGCGCTCTGGCATATTCTGTAAATTCAACTTATCGTGAACCACAGGATCGGTATAAGTCCTATTTTAATTTTGCATATATCGGTTCACAGGCTGATAAATTACCGGAAGCACTTGCCGGCCTTAAGGAGCTTATGACTGATATGCCTCTTACAGAGCAAGGTTTTACCTCTGCAAAAGCTGCAGTATTAAAGTCCATACAAACAGAAAGAATTACCAAATCCGATATTCTGTTTGTGCGCGACAGCTATCAAAAACTGGGTTATGATTATGACAGAAGAAAGGATATATATACCAAAGTGCAATCATTATCATTAGGAGATATTAAATCCTTTCAGGAGACCTATGTCAAAAACAGAAATTATACAACAATGGTTCTGGGCAAACATGAAAATATAAATTTCAATGCACTTTCCCGTTATGGTGAGGTAAATGAAATGGGTCTTGAAAATCTTTTCGGATATTAATTGCTGAAAAATAGCAACAGATAAAATAAATTAAAGCAAATAAAAAAGGATGGCGAAAAGCCATCCTTTTTTATTTGGATATACTTGTATCAATTAATCCAGTATAGAAGGATCAACCAATATGCGACCACAATGTTCGCAAACAATAACTTTTTTACGCTGACGGATATCTAACTGACGCTGTGGCGGGATCTTATTAAAACAACCACCGCAGGCATCTCTTGCAATGGAAACTACACCTAAACCATTTCTTACATTATTTCTGATTCTGGAGTAAGCAGTAAGCAAACGCTCATCAATGATCATCTCCGCTTTTTTCGATTCGCGAAGTAATTCCTGCTCTTCTTTTTCAGTTTCTGCAATGATGGAATCCAGTTCGCTTTTCTTGGTTTTCAGATCTTCATTACGCTCTTCTAATGTTTTCTCAGAAGCTTCAATAATCGTTTTCTTAGCAGCCAGATCAGTAGTATGTTCTTTAATACGTTTCTCAGAAAGCTGAATTTCCAGTTGCTGGTATTCCATTTCCTTATTTAAAGAATCGTACTCTCTGTTATTCTTCACACTCATCTGTTGAGTCTGATATTTCTTAATATGAGCAGAAGCATCTTTCATAGCCTGTTTGCGCATTTTTATCTGCTCTTCCAAAGCATTGGCTTCTTCCGTATAATTGGCAATGCGGGTTTGCAAGCCTGCAATTTCATCTTCAAGGTCACTTACTTCCAGTGGCAACTCACCACGAACGTTGCGGATCTGATCCACTTCGCTGTCAATAAGCTGTAGTTGGTATAATGCACGAAGCTTATCCTCAATAGTGTTTTCACCTTTTACAATAGGACGTGCAAGCGGATTGATTTTTTTTGGAGCCTCAATTACCACTACTTCTTCTTCTTTTTTTGCTTTAGCTTTTTTTACGGCCATCTGATTTATAAATAGTTAACAGGATTAGTATTCACTTTTGTTAAACGGACGGCAAAGGTAGGAAATTTATCCTTAAGAAAATCAGCGATTATTTCACCTGTAAATTGCTCACTTTCATAGTGACCAATGTCGGCAATTACCAGCTGGTCCTCTGCATCAAAAAACTGATGTTATTTATAATCTGCTGTTATAAAAATATCTGCTCCCGCCGAACGTGCAGCCGGTAATAAAAAGCTTCCGGAACCACCACAAACTGCTACCCTTGAAATTTGATCTTTTACAGGCTTAGTGTATCTTACACAATGAGTTAACATTTTATCTTTTAGCGATTTTATAAATTCCAGCGTTTTCACCGGTGCTTCCAGTTCCCCAATTAATCCGGAGCCCGCAAACGGGTTATCGTTAATCAGCGTATATAGGTCAAAAGCTACTTCTTCATAGGGGTGTGCCATTTTCAGGGCTATCTCTGCAGCAACTAACTTGTATGTCTCAAATATTACCTCAACGCGTATTTCCGGTTCCATATGCCGCATATTCAACTCTCCTGTAAATGGTCGTGCTCCTTTCCCGGCTTTAAATGAACCTGTACCGTGCTGACTGAAACTGCATTCACTATAATTTCCTATTGCTCCTCCACCGGCCGCAAAAAGGGCATCTTGTACCTTACCAGCATGAGCCTCCGGCACAAATGTGACCAACTTAACGAGCATGTTTTCTTTTGGAGCAAGTATTCTTGTGTTTATAAGTGATAGCCTGGAGGCAATTTTTAGGTTAACCCCTTCATATACATTGTCAAGGTTAGTATGGATGGCATAGATTGCCAGATTGTTTTTTATTGCTTTGATAATGATCCTCTCCACATAGGTCTTGCCGGTAATTTTTTTCAAACCGCTGAAAATGATCGGATGATGGGCAATAATCAGGTTGCAACCCATGGCAATGGCTTCATTAAGCACCTCTTCTGTACTGTCAAGACATACAATTGCGCCGGTTACTTCGTCCTCTTTATTGCCGGTTATCAACCCGCTATTATCATAATTTTCCTGTAAGGCCGGAGGGGCAAGTGATTCCAGCACCTGTATTATGTCATTTATTTTCATAGCTCAGTGCTGCAAAAGTAGCTGCTTCCACTTAATAAAATATTTTTGCAGCATATGAAGGCCCGTTTACTACTTTTTCCCTTTGCTATCCTGTATGGATTAGTAACCGGAGTCCGCAACCTTTTTTTTGACAAGGGAATACTAAAATCGGTGAAATTTAATGTCCCCGTAATAAATATTGGCAATATAAGTACCGGCGGGACAGGTAAAACGCCTCACATCGAATATTTAATCAACCTGCTTAAGAGTAATCACAAAGTAGCAACATTAAGCAGGGGTTATGGGCGAAAAACTAAAGGGTTTCTGGAGGTTCAGGTAACATCATCAGTTGATGAATGTGGTGATGAGCCGCTGCAATTCAAAAGTAAATTCCCGGATATTATAGTCGCCGTTTGCGAAAACCGCGTGTTTGGAGTTAATAAAATTCTTGATGTTTATCAGCCGGATGTAATTCTTTTAGATGATGCATTTCAACACCGTTATGTTACTCCAACATTAAATATACTTTTAACGGAATTTGATTTTCCTTATTTCAATGATTTTATTTTACCTGCCGGAAATTTACGCGAAGGTCGTTATGCAAAACATAGAGCTGACATCATCATTGTTACAAAATGTTCTCAAAATTTAACCGGTGAGGACAAATTAAGGTTTGAAGAAAGAATTAATGCAGATAAACAAAAGCAGCTTTTTTTCTCCACCATAAAATATCTGCCGCTTC
>JANOBN010000274.1:0-3275 GCA_031411675.1 Bacteroidota bacterium
CGCCGCAAGCAACGGGGCATCCCAAATGATGGTAATAACTTATATAAATCAAACGCCTCAAGAGGAGGGGAATTCACCCCTAAGGAATTAAATTGAATTCCTCCGCAGCAAGCAAAAGGACATATCAAATGATGATAAAAAGTTATGTGAATAAATCGTTTCACGGTAAAAAGAATGCACTTCATTGGAATTAATAGCTATTGAAAAACCGATGTTGATTTTTTAACATCATCACTTGCTGCGTAAATCAAGAATCACCGTACGAAAGAAATAATATAGGTACAAAACTTACCTGTACCTCTTTAAAAAGTACCAATTAATTCTTAAACTAGAAAGTCTGATTTCCTTATGGCAAACAGGAAGAAGGTTATTTAAAAACGTTTCTTACCCCAGGTTTTGCCGCCACTACCACCTCTTTCTTCTCTTGCAGGTGCTTCTCCTTCTTCTGAACCTGCTGACCGGCCGGCATACTTATTACGTGTGCTTGAAGATCCTGAACCACTTCTTGTCCCTGATGATTCTCTTCTTGGTCCGGATGACTCTCTTCTAGGTCCTGAAGATTCTCTGCGTGGCCACGATGATTCTCTTCTTGGTCCGGAAGAAGATCGGGATCCTCCATATGAACTGCGCCCTGAACCACCGGAAGAAGATTTTCCTTCCTGTCCACTTAATTCAGTACGTACCGGTCTTCCTTTAAAAACTTCTCCTTTGAATGATTCCATTACGGCCGGCAGTTTGTCCTGAGGAACTTCCACAAAAGAATAAACACCTTTTACATCCACACGTCCTATTTCAGCTTTAGTAAGATTCGCAACTTCTTTTACGTAATCCATCATGCGGAATTTATCAAAACCATCAACAGAACCCAGGTTAATAAAAAGATGCGGCTCACGGCTGCGGGAACCTCCCTCGCCACGACTTGCACTGCTTCTGCCTTGATGCGCTAAGTCAACATTCAAATCAACTGCATTTCGGTAATATTCCAGAAAACGATTGAATTCTATACTTACTATTCGTTGTATCAGGTCTTCACGGCTAAGGTCTTCCAATTCTAAAAGCACTTGAGTCATGTACTTGGATATTCCCTTTTCATCAACCTCTACAGTCTTTATCTTTTTAACAAGATTGAGCAACTGTTGTTCACATACATCAACAGCACTTGGTATTTTACCAAGATGAAATTTCTTGTTTATCTTTTTTTCTATCTGATGTATCTTTCCAATCTCTCTGATATTTAACAGAGCAATACTTACACCTGACTTGCCGGCACGGGCAGTTCTGCCACTACGATGCGTATAGTTTTCAGCTTCGTCAGGAAGATTATAATGTATTACATGTGTGATATCATTTACATCAATACCTCTTGCAGCAACGTCGGTGGCAATTAATACTTGTAATGAACGCTGACGATACCTCGCCATTACTTTATCACGCTGTTGTTGGCTCAGATCACCATGTAAAGCATCAGCATTGTAACCGTCTTTGATCAGATTTTCTGCAACATGCTGTGTATCCAGTTTAGTACGACAGAATACAATTCCAAAAATTTCCGGTTCACCATCAAGTATACGTTTTAAAGCCGCATAACGATCGCGCTCATGCATCACGTAATAATAATGCTCAATATTTTCTGCACTTTCATTTTTACGACCAACAGTTAATTCAAACGGGTCACTCATATAATTGCTGGCAATGGAGCGCACTTCCCGTGGCATTGTGGCTGAAAAAAGCCATACCTTCTTATCTTCCGGTGTATGTCCTAAAATCTCATCAATATCCTCCTGAAAGCCCATATTCAGCATTTCATCCGCTTCATCCAAAACAATGTACTTTATCTCCTGAAGTCTGATTGCCTTTCTTCCAATCAGATCTATCAGTCGCCCGGGTGTTGCAACAATAACCTGAGCACCCTTTCTTATTTGTCTGATTTGGGTATCAATGCTGGCACCTCCATAAACGGCAACTATATTAATACCAGAGACATACTTGCTGTAATTTTTTAAATCGTTGGTGATTTGAACACACAATTCTCTGGTTGGAGCAAGAATTAATGCCTGAGTTATAGGAGATTGGAAATCAAGAATCGAAATCAATGGAAGACCAAAAGCAGCCGTTTTTCCGGTTCCGGTCTGGGCAAGGCCAATAAAATCCTTATTGCCTGTTAATAATTGGGGGATAGCCTGTTCCTGTACGGGCGTAGGATGCTCAAAGCCCAGCTCATCCAGTGCTTTTAGTACTTTTTCATCAAAAGAAAGATCGCGAAATGACAACATGTAATTAAATATTTAGTGTGCAAAGGTAGGCAAAATAAGGGTTAAAGGCCTGAAAAAGTGTGAGTTTAAAATGTTTGGTCTGAAATGATCACTATTAGATAAGGCTAAATGAGTACAAAAAAACACGTATTATTTCTTCCTGGCCTTCAGTTGATCAGAAACAATTTGAAGTCCTTCTAACAATGAATGTGGGTGATAGTCAAGGTCTCTGATTGCCTTATCCAGAATAAAACCGGTTCGTCGGGGGCGTCTAGCAGACTGATTAAGTTGTTCAGATGAAACCGGGTTTATAAATGATTTGTCCAGTTTAAAATAATCGGCAACGAGGTAAACGATATCGATAATGCTCATCAGCTCCTTTCCGCTGATATGATAAATACCGGTTGCTTTTTTATTTGCAGCACTTATACAAGCCTCTGCCAGATCTTCCGCCAGAGTTGGTGATCGAAACTGATCCGTAATCACATTGATTTTCTTGCCTTGTTCCAACGAACTCTTAGTCCATAACACTACATTACTTCGCTGCTCATCATCAGCCACTCCATATATAATGATGGTTCGGATAATAGTCCAGGGAGTTTTGCCGGCTTTCAAGATGTTTTCAGACTCCAGTTTACTCCAGGCGTAATAGCTTTGTGGTGAAGGTTCTGCATCCTCGGCATACGGACCATCTTCCCCGTCAAAAACAAAGTCTGTTGAAAGATGTACAAGATGGATATTATTTTTTTCAGCCGCTTCCAGTAAATAAGCCACGGCATCTACATTTAATTTTTTACAACCGGTTTTATCCTGCTCACAGGCATCCACATTTGTCATGGCAGCAGTGTTGATTATACAATCCGGTGATGATTCAGCAATAACTTTAAGAACAGCTGATCGATCAGTAATATCCAGTTCCTTATATATATAACCTTTCTGATTATCGATTCTGTTTGCACCTCTACCGCTTGCAATAACTTCAAATCCGGGACGATCCTTTAAAGCATATACCAGTTTCTGACC
>JANOBN010000275.1:0-3198 GCA_031411675.1 Bacteroidota bacterium
GCATACGACAATTTTCCCGCCATACTTCGTTGCAGGAGCGGTATTCTCTGGATTTGCGATGGTAAATACCTTGCTTATCATTATGAGAAAAGTATCAAATCTTGAAGATTATATCACAATTCAACATATCGAATTAATGAACATTGTAATCATGATTACAGGTTCTATCGTGGGTGTTGCCTATATCACTGAGCTATTTATCGCTTGGTATTCAGGAGTAGAATTTGAACAATATGCATTCCTGAACAGAGCAACCGGACCTTACTGGTGGGCATATTGGTCGATGATGACATGTAATGTATTTTCTCCACAGTTTATGTGGTTCAAAAAATTAAGAACAAGTATTATGTTCTCTTTCATTATCTCGATTGTAGTAAATATCGGTATGTGGTTTGAGCGTTTCGTAATTATCGTAACCTCATTGCACAGGGATTATCTTCCATCATCATGGACGATGTTCCAGCCAACATTTGTAGATATTGGAATTTTCATTGGAACAATAGGTTTCTTCTTTGTATTATTCCTTTTATATGCCAGAACATTCCCAGTGATTGCTCAGGCAGAGGTTAAAACAATCTTGAAATCTTCGGGAGAAAATTATAAAAGAGAAAGAGAAGCAAAAGGTCACAATCATTCAGATAAACATTAATAATTGCTATGAGTAGTAATAAAGTCATACACGCTATATACAATGATGATGATGTATTGATGCATGCAGTTCACAAAACGAGAGCCGCTCATCATCATATTGAAGAAGTTTTTACACCATTCCCGGTGCATGGTTTGGATAAAGCAATGGGAATTGCTCCAACACGATTAGCTATTTGCGCCTTTATATATGGCTGCATTGGTTTAACGGTTGCAGTAACCATGTTAAATTTCATCATGATTCAGGACTGGCCACAGGATATTGGAGGAAAACCAAGTTTTGCATTTTATCAAAATATGCCGGCTTTTGTACCGGTTATGTTTGAGATGACAGTATTCTTTGCAGCGCATTTAATGGTTATCACTTTTTATATGAGAAGTAGATTATGGCCATTCAAGCAAGCTGAAAACCCGGATGTTAGAACGACAGACGACCATTTCCTAATGGAAGTTTCAGTGAAAAACAATGAAGATGAATTGATGATGTTCCTGATGAACACCGGCGCAGTAGAAGTTAAAGTAGTTGAAATTGATAAGCATTAATATAGATATGAAAAGTTTACTTAAAATAGCATTTGTATTAGGTAGCGTTGTTTCCTTATCATCTTGTAAAAATGATAAGAATCCAAACTATCAATATATGCCAAACATGTACGAATCGGTAGCTTATGAAACCAATGCAGAATCGGATGCTTTCAATTCGCCAACAGGCTTAAAAGGGAAAGTTGGACAACTTCCACCTGATGGATCAATCAAAAGAGGATTTGTTCCTTACGGAATTCCGAATACTACAGAAGGATATACCTTCTCTAAGACAATTACAACATCACCGCTTGACCCTGCAGCGGTTGATATGAAAAAAGCCGAAGAATTGTTTGGAATTTATTGTGCCATTTGTCACGGAACAGCTGGTGATGGTCAAGGGAAATTGGTTAAACAACAAAAATTCCTTGGTATCCCAAACTACAAAGACAGACAAGTTTCTATAGGTAGTATTTTCCATGTAGAGACATACGGATTAAATTCAATGGGTTCTTATGCAAACCAATTAAGTCAACAAGAACGTTGGATGATTGCAGCGTATGTTCTTGAACTTAAGAGCAAATTATAATTGTAAAACAAACTGATTGTTATAGATATGTATACCTTTTCAAGTAAATTAAAAACCTTTTCTTTCGTACTAATGATAATTGGTATTCTTGGTATTGGATATGGTTTTTTAGATGCACCAAAAACTATTGAGGATGTCGAGACTCTTCTAAACAAAGAAGAAGCAGCTCACCATGAAGGCGGACATGAAGCAGCATCAAATCACGAAGCAGCAGCAACTCATGAAGAAACTGCTGAAGCAACTGAACATCCTATTGCTGTTGAGCATGATGAAGCAGTAGCTGAAACTACTCATGATACAATTGTTAAAGATACTGTAACAGCTGTAGCAATAGCTGAACCAGCTCATGCAGAACACGTTGAAAATAAGGCTGAAGCGCATGCTGATGAGCACGCAGAACATGTTGAACACGTTTTTCATCAATTACAGAATAAACCTTGGGCGGCATTATATGTTGCGTGTATATTCTTCCTGTTAATAACAATGGGTGTTTTAGCATTCTATGCTATTCAACAAGTGGCACAGGCAGGCTGGTCTCCGGTATTGTTTAGGGTAATGCAGGGAATCACTGCTTATTTACCGGTTATATCAATTATTTTCTTTGTATTCTTATTGTTATCCGGATTTCATGTTAACCATTTGTTTGTATGGATGAAAGAAGGAGTTACAGATCCAAACAGCACAAATTATGACGAAATAATTGCAGGCAAATCGGGTTATTTGAATTTTGCTTTCTGGATTTCAAGAGCTGCAATATTCTTGTTAGGCTGGAATTTATACCGTTATTTATCGAGAAAAAATTGTTTGGCACAAGATGAAGCAAGCGATAATGTTTTCTATAAAAAGAACTTCAAAATGTCAGCAGCATTCCTGGTTTTCTTTATCGTTTCTGAATCTATCATGGCTTGGGATTGGATTATGTCTATCGATGCACATTGGTTCAGTACACTTTTCGGATGGTATGTTTTCGCCAGTTTCTTTGTGAGTGGTATTACAACAATTCAAATGGTAACCATTTATTTAAAATCTAAAGGATATTTAGAAAATGTAAATTCGAGCCATATTCATGACTTATCAAAATTCATGTTCGGTATCAGCGTTTTCTGGACTTATTTATGGTTTTCACAATTCATGTTGATTTGGTATGCAAATATCCCTGAGGAAACACTTTATTTCCAAATTCGTTTCCATGGTCCTTACAGAATATTTTATTGGTTAAATATTATTTTAAATTTTGTCGCACCTATTCTCATTTTAATGCCACGACCAAACAAACGAAATTACTTTGTTGTAACATTAGTAGCTATTATTATATTGGTAGGTCATTGGATAGATTTTTATCAAATGGTAACCATTTATTTAAAATCTAAAGGATATTTAGAAAATGTAAATTCGAGCCATATTCATGACTTATCAAAATTCATGTTCGGTATCAGCGT
>JANOBN010000276.1:0-15921 GCA_031411675.1 Bacteroidota bacterium
AAAAGCAACACTCCCTGATCTGCCCACTTGGTGAGATTACCAGATACGGGGATGGCAGCACCTGTATCGGTTTGCAATTCTTTAAAGATGTTTAGTAATGAAGGTGGTTTTTGAATGCCATCACATACTGAAAAACTTAAACCATTTGCCTGCCCTTCACCATGATAAGGATCCTGACCAATGATAACCACCTTTACCTTATTAAAAGGTGTATGATTCAATGCTGCAAAAATCTGATTACCGGAAGGAAATACTTTTGTTCCGTTTTTCTTTTCTGTTGTTAAGAATTCTTTTAATGCAATAAAATAATCCTTCTTAAACTCCGCTGCAAGCTTATCCTTCCAGGAGGCTTCCAGATTAATATCAGCTTTAATTCCCACAACGGTGTTTATCATACAAGAAGAGTTCCTGCTAATTTATGCAAAGATAGCATGATGCACTCCGAAGTGAATGAAAAACTTACCAGAATGAATAAGTTATGCCTGCCATTGCATTTAAGCGGTACGAAGGGTAACTGTAATAGCGGAAGTATTTTTGCATCCCGATATTATTAATCTGTACAAATGCTGACAGAATTTTTGAATAACGGTAGTCGACACCCAGATTAAGATCTACATAGCCATCTAATTTCGTAACTCCATTATCAGTTGCCGTTGGGCTAAAAGCATATGAAGCATCATTATAAAATAAATCAGATTTCAGATAAATTTTTTCGGCGATATTGTATGATGCATGCAATCCGATTCTGAATAATGGCTGAAAAAGCGGTTTATCCAGACTGTCGTTGTTAAATGAATTATAATTAAACGAAACACCAAATGCAGTTTTCTCTGCCTGATTATAATTTAAACCTGCATTCAGATGAACAACATTGGCTGCATCGTAAATAATTGTATATCGCACCGGCTCATCAGCATTAACGATATTAAAATAATAAGGTTGATTAATTACCCGACCAAATGAAGCACTTGCTGTTGCAACAAACTCACGTGACAGTTTAGCATTAACACCACCGGATAATTCCAGCTTCGTACTTGTGTTAAGCATTGGTGTCATATCACCCAGAAAACTATTCTCTGCTGAAAAAGCAACGAGTGTATTGTTTTTAAGGTTACCGGTAAGCTGTGCAAAAACAGTAATCTGTTCTGACAACACTTCCAGCTCTGTATTTATATGAGGGTAAAGATGTAAGTCTGATTTTAAGAAATCACCTGTTTCATATGCCAGATTTGCTCCTGCTGAAATCAGGAACTTATCCTTTTTAAAAGCATATCGGGGATCCAGTTTAAAAACCGTTCTTTTACGATCCTGCAAAGGCTGATCAATATGCATTAATGCAAGTTGCATATCGGCGCTGATGTAACTGTCATTATATCGTTTGCCACCGCTTCCTGATATATTTACTAATGACTCATCACTATTTCTGTTATCAGAAAATTTATTAAATGTAAGTGCAGACGCATAACTCAGTTTATCTTTATCCGTATGCGTGCTCTTAAATCCGAAATCTCCCGCAAATACATTCATCAGATGTCGTGTACCACTCTTGGTGAACAGCTCAGGAGGAGACTGATATCCGTAAAAATGATATACATCCCGCTGAAAACTTAACGCACCGGTAATGGCATTGTTATCAAAATAACGTGTTGCATTTGCTGCAATTGCATTCTGACTGAAATCAGGTTGTCCGTATCCCTTAATATCACCGGTTGATGAGTTATGACGGGCGCTGACACCTGCATCAAACGTTTTACTTCTGATACTGTTATAGTTAAATTCAAGCAATGGCGTATTGTAATTTCCATAACCGGCCTTCACAAATCCACGGTACAATTTTTTAATATTATCCTCTTTAATCTTAACCGGACGGATAGGTGTGATATTATAAGCTGTATTCATCTGCTCAGCCTCTGCAGAATATTTGAGTACAGGAGCTGTGAACGTTGCTGTATCGCCATCAGGAAGTATATTAATTTTAAAGGCGTCATTCAACACCGGCTGATAATCCTTTACAATCGTAACATCTTCATTTCCCAGATTATTGACCTGGCCACCTGTCTGACTATATGCAGAAAAGGAAATCAATAAGCCGGCTGAACTAATCAACAGTCGTGAATTCATCAACATCGTGTTTAAATTATTTAGTTTTTTCATTGATTGTCTTTATCATTACTAAGTGTCGGATCACCTCCATCTTTTTCCTGCTCTATTATTGCACCCTGCTTTTCTTTCTCAAGCATCACTTGTAATTTATCATTTGCGATAGTCTTTAAATCTTCCTTATCGTTAGGACCTTTCTCGTAATTATCAATAATACTTTTCAGAGTATGTTTAGCCTGGAAAATATCTCCTAATGCAATATAATTATCAGCCAGAAGAATAAAACTTTTTCCAATCCAATAGTCATAAGATGGAACAGCATTTACTACTTCAAAACATTTTTCCTGTGATGATTTAAAATTCTGCAATTTGAATTGAATAAGCGCAAGGCTGTATTTTGCTTCTGCACCATTTTCACCTGTTTGTTTTGCGACAATAGTCATCTCCTTTTGTGCAGTAGTTAAATCACCTGATTCCAAAGTAGCTCTACCTATAGTTAAATGAGATTCGTTCATTAATTCCTTATCCGTTTTTTCATTCGCCAGCAATTTCTGTGCATAGGTTATTGCCATATCCGGTTGTGCAGTGAGCTGATAGCTGCGCATTAATCCTGCCTGTGCTGCAAGAATATTATCCAGCATATCGGCGGTCTCCTCCAGCTTACGGTAATGCTCTATTGCATTTACATAATCCTTATTTTTGTATTCAATGAATCCGGCCTTAGCTAACGATTTTTCCGTATACAGATTTTTACTTCCTGAAATAATCTCTTTATATCCTACAAGAGCCTCGTCATATTTTTTACTTCGAAAATCGCACTCTGCCATATAGAATACGGCATTTAAACGAAATGATCCTGCAGGGAACTGTTCCAGATATTTTTTAAAGTCGGCTGCTGCTTCATAAAAATTACCTTTGAGATAACGCTGTTCTGCTGCTTCATAAGTTATTGAATCCTGAATACCGGTACTTACATTTGCATTAGGTACCGTTTTGAGGTAGGCGAAATAATCATCGGGGTTGCCATTACTTACATATATATTCCTTACCCCTGTAAGTGCTTCAGAAGCTTCATTACTTCCCGGGTATTTTGCAATAACCTGCTTATACGTAATTAATGCCAGCTCATCCTGTTTACTGTTATATTGCATTAAAGCAGTACTTAACATTGCCTTGCTGTTATAGGAACTATTCGGGTAATCCTTATTTAACTGCGTGAATAGACTTACTGCTCTTTCGCTGTTTCCTGAAGCCATTGCTGCTTTACCACTTTCATAAAGTGCATCGGGACGATACTTTGAATTTTTATATTGTGCAAGAAGTGATTGCATCGTTTGTTCTTTTGCGGCAAGATCATTCTGTAGTCCCTGCATCACCCCCTTTTGAAATAATGCATAATCAGAAGATGCTGCTTTATTGGCAACGGCGGCCGAATAAAAATCGACAGCCTGATCAAAACGACGCATAGCGTATAAACAATCACCGGTACGGATATTGGCATCATCGAATTTATCTTTTTCCGAATCCTCCTTATTTTTAATATACTTCCTGAACCAGGTTTGAGCTTCCTCATAATTACCCAATTTAAAATAACAATATCCCATATTATAATTTGCAAGAGGATACATTGGTGTAACTAAAGAACCCGGATTGAATATATATATGCGGTATTGCTTGATAGCAGGTTCAAATTTATTCTGTGCATACAACGCTTCTGCTTTCCAGTACATTGCTTTTGCACGAAGCGAAGGATCCACATCATTAATGATTGCCTTTTCAAACATATTGATTGCCTTATCTCTGTCGCCATCACTAAAAAATTCTATTCCACGGTAATAAGCTACTTTCTGATAAGCCTGCTTAGCACTTCCCGATCTGTTTTTTATGTTTTCCAGAAGAGCAAATGCATCTTTGTAATTGCGGGTGGTGAGGTAAAGCCCGGCCAGCAATTCATTTGCTTCATCAATAGAAGGAGATGAAGGGTATGCTTTAATAAAATCACGAAATGCATTTACAGCTACAGGCTGATAACTGAGTTCATAAGATAGTTTAGCGTAATTAAATAATGACTGTTCTTTAATTTCATTATTAAATGAAGATTTAGATGCAAACTGAAATGAGTTACGTGCGCTTTGTTTATTTCCCGATTGCAAAAAACTTAAACCGAGATTATAGTAAGCATTTTGCGCCATAGAATCCTCCACATTAACCACCTTTTGCAAATTCTGTATGGCATTAACATGATCAACTGTTTTAAATGAGGCAAAACCGATTGCATAATAATCTTCACGACTTAAAGTGGGTGTTCCGGCTTTATACAAGCTGAAGTATACCAGTGCATTTTTGTAATCACCCGTACGGTAAGCTGCTTCTGCAGTAAGACGGGTAATATCCAGCAGATTTTCCACTTCCCCTTTTTCAATCAGTGGGGCGGTAAAAGAAATTAATTCTGCATATTTCCCTTGTTCAAAATAAATCTGAGCTATGTAATAGGGAACAATTGGTCCGAATGTTTCTGATGTCTTTAATTTTTCGAACGAACTTAATGCGGTATTCAGATTATTATTTGCATAAGCGATATGGGCATAATAATACTGAGCTGCTGTTTGATATTTAGATTCAACACCCGTTATTTCACTAAAACTTTTGCTGGCTTTTTCAAAATCTGATTTTACAAAATAGCAATAGCCTGCTTTAAAATAATACTCCGCAATTTCATCATTGGTCAGATAATATATATCTGTTTTTTCAAAATGAGGAATTGCATTGCGGTATTTCTTTTCTCTGTAATTAAGGCGTGCCAGATAAAAATGTGCCATACCATTCTTAAGGCTTTCCGGATTTTCATCAAGATAAGTATTCAAAAGTATTCCTGCATCCGGATGAAAGAGATCATAAGAACAAACGGCCCGGTAGTAAAGTGCGTTTACCTTTAAATTTGCCGAACCCTCCTTTTTTTGGAGGTATTGGTCAAAAACTTCGCTTGCAGCACTAAACTTTTCTTTTACCAAAAGCTCGAGGCCCTTTTTATATAATAAATCCGGTTCACGGTAATATTCTGTCTGTTGTGCATAAGTGGAAGCATAGAACCCCACCAGAATTGCAACAATCCATACTTTCTTCAACATCGGCTGATTTTTAATTTCTCAAAGTTACCTGTAAGAAACGGCTTCGGGTTCTTAAATAGTATTGCCGAAGCCCATTTTATTAACATGGGTTTGAGTATAAGCCCGGTCCGCCTATTCAAGAAATAAAACATATTTCATATAGTTTCGTTAAACCTATCCCCATATGTGGCATCCAAAACCACAAAATCCTTAAATAATAAAAAACATGAAAAACCAGAAATTAAAACTAGCAGGGCTTATTGTTGCTACCTTACTGATCACTTTTAGTGGTTGTAAAAAGGACAAAGAGGAGATTGATAACGATACCGCCAGCGCCTCTGAAAACTCCATTGCTGATGCCGCTTATACTGATGTTGCCAATATAGCTGATGAAGCGGCAACAGGCAGTTTAACATCCTACCGTTTAGGAAACAATGAACGCATCCTGACTTCCTGTGCTACAGTTACCATTGATACAGTTGTTGTTCCTCATCTTATAACCATTGATTTTGGAACCAGCAATTGTCTGGGTCAGGATGGTAATTACAGAAGGGGTAAAATACTGGTTTCTTTTAGTGGTCATTACCGCGATTCTGCAAGCACGCACACCATCACTTTTAACAACTATCTTGTGAATGATAATAATTTAAGCGGCACCAAAACAGTGACCAATAACGGCAGAAATAGTGCAGGCAATTTAACATTTTCCATTACCGTAAATGGCAGCATTGTTTGGGATGCACAATATGGCGGAGGTACCAGTACTCATGCATCAAGCCGCACACGCGAATGGATTGCAGGAGAAAATACCCCACAATGGAATGATGATGTGTATTTGATAAGCGGAAATTCGAATGGTGTAACCAGAACAGGAAAAACATATTCCATGGTAACAGTAACTCCATTACGTAAAAGAATCGGATTCCGTCATTTTTCTGATGGTATTGTAGAGTTTACTCCAAATGGTAATGCAGTCAGAACAATTGACTATGGATATATCGGGGGTAATGAAGATAATCTGGCAAGGGTAACTATAAACGGAAACACCTTTACCATTACATTAAGATAAATAGTATTTAGAATTTTTAGAGGCATGCCATTAACGGCATGCCTTTTTTTGTTTATAAACGTTGTGCCGTTCATTACTATATATGAATATTCGATAAATACAGGAATAATGCTCTTACTTTTGCAATTCCATGTACATCTTAAAAATTAAAGGCAAGGCGAAAATTCCTGATTATATACAACTGCGGGATGAAGGGTTTACACTGTTAGCTTATTTCCGTGCTGACAGACCTGAAAAAGCATTAGTTAAAATAGGAATGGCAGATAAAGAACCGGAGATATTAAAGTTTATTGATACCATGCCTTTTGGAAAAGTAATGAAACTGGAAATATAATTTCTGCAAATAAATTCAGATGTCAGATATAATTATTGAATTGGATAACATCAGTATTTTTCACAGGAAAAACCTGTTGATGAATGATGTTTCATTTAAAGTAGAACGCGGCGAATTTGTATATCTAATTGGCAAAACCGGCAGTGGTAAAAGCAGTATTATGAGGGTGCTATATGGAGATTTGCCGATAACACAGGGTGAAGCACATGTGGCAGGATTTAACCTGAAAACGATTAAAAGAAAAGAGATACCGTTGTTACGCAGAAAACTTGGAATTATTTTTCAGGATTTTCAATTGCTGACCGATCGTTCGGCAAAGGAAAATCTGATGTTTTATTTGAAGGCAACCGGCTGGAATGAAAAACTTAAGATGGAAGAGCGCGTGGCAGAAGTATTGGCTAAAGTGGGGTTAAGCACTAAAGGATTTAAGATGCCTCATGAATTGTCGGGCGGTGAGCAGCAACGACTGGTTATTGGAAGAGCCTTATTAAATGATCCTGACCTGATCCTTGCTGATGAGCCTACCGGTAATCTGGACCCTGAAACCAGTAATGAAATAATGAATCTGCTTCGGGAAGTAAGCCGTAACAGAAGGGCCGTTGTTATGGTAACACATAACTATACTCTTATTGATCGTTTTCCTTCCCGTGTTATTAAATGTGAACAGGGTAAAGTGATGGAAAGTGTAAGCAGCTAAAAGATTTGACAATTAAAAAAGAGAGGCCGGTTAAATAACCGGCCTCTCTTTTTTAATTTCTTTATTTTTTATTTGCGTTTCTTGCCACCTAATCCAATTGGACTTCCGACACGTGACATTGCACAACGGAAACCAATATAATCTGTAGCCTGATCTTCATCAAGGTATCTTCTAACACCCGGAGCCATAAAGTATGCACGGTCTTTCCAGGATCCACCTTTAACAACTTTGGACTTATCATTAACTAATGAAGTACTTCCGTAGCCATAACTAGAGTATTCCGGCTCATCACCATCCAGATAATTCATATTGTCTGCTTTCTTATAATTTCGTCTGCTAGCTGCTTCTTCCTCTGTTACTTCGCGAAGCTGAACACGGCCAAGGCTATCCTTTTCTGCAATTGCACCTTCTTCATCAGTTACCTGTGTTTTATAATCATTTCCTCTGTAGGAGTTAAAATCAGTAACATCTTCATGAGATAAAGGACGATACACATCCATTACCCATTCAGCAACGTTACCGCCCATATTATATAAACCGTAATCGTTTGGCACATATGAAAACACCGGCGCAGTAATATCAGCATTATCATTCAACTTACCTGCAGTACCCATGTTATCACCTCGTCCTCTCTTAAAGTTACCGAGCATTTCACCCTGAAATTTATCTTCCGGATTACGTAATGCATGACCTGCCCAAGGGTAGATTTTGCGTTCATTCACATTTTCAAAAACGGTTCCTCCAATTAATCCTAAAGAAGCATATTCCCATTCCGCCTCAGTCGGGAGTCGGTAACGGGGAAGAAGTATTCCATCTTCCATACGTACTTTACGGGTGTCGTTATTTGGATTATAATCGTTTAATGGATTACGAACCAGGCCTTCATACTGTCCGGCAAAATAGGCATCAGTATTGAAGTTATCTTCATTCACCTGCGCCGGATTTTCACGAAGGATACTTTCACGAATTAATATTCTTTCATTTACTCTATCAGTTCTCCATGCACAAAAATCATTTGCCTGAAGCCAGTTTACACCAACCACAGGATAATCCTGATAGGCAGGGTGACGAAGATATAGCTCCACATATGGCTCATTATAAGCCAAACGATCGCGCCATACCAAAGTATCCGGCAATGCTTTTTTGTACACTTCCGGATAATCCGTTCCAAAGATGCGGCTTAACCAGTAGAGGTATTCTCTCCAATGTACGTTAGCGATTTCTGTTTCATCCATATAAAAAGAAGCAACCGTTGCACGACGTGGAATATTATCCCATTCTTGCATGACGTCCTGCTCTGTGCGTCCCATTGAGAAAGTACCTCCCTCAATAAGCACAAGCCCCGGACCGGTTTCCTGCTCGGTGTAGTCATTTACTTCAAATCCACCGTTTTTCTCATCATTATACTTCCATGCTGAAATGCTGGAGGAGTTATCACTACCACCACCGCAGGCACTAAAAATCATTACACCTGTCGCCAGGACGGCATACCAATGATTTCGTTTTTTCATGTTCAAGAGTTTAGGAATCTTTGTGTTCACAAATATGGGAATTAAAACTAAAAACTGGGGCAACTTATTGCCCGGAATCGTTTCTTTTTAGGACGGCACTCAAACTGAATACCCAAACTGACCTCATGAGATCCTCCTGTAGCATTACTTAATTGAGAAACCGTAACATCATAACTATAACCTATTTTAAACAACCCTTTCTGTAATCCAATTAAGGCGATAAAGGAATCGCTGCTTAGAAAAGGCTTCTTGCCAAAACTACCGCGATACCATAATCCCCCGACAACAGGGGAGCGTAACATGTAAACACCAAAGTTTAACTGATTGAACGGGCCTTGTTTCTGATACAGAATATTAGGGCTGATGAAGGTGCCTTCTTCTTTATTAATAACACCGCGATAGCTTGAATAGCCTCCTGACAATGGAAGTAATGCTCCGAAATGTGCGGTAATTTTCATTGGTAAAGGACTGGATCCTACAACAATAAAGGCTTCATCAGGTTGTGTAAGATGATTGGCGGCTACCCCTCCATAGAATTTTGAACTGTAGATTAATGCACCGGCAGAGAAATCCATAAATGACTTCGAATCATTTGGTTGTGTTTCCTGAGTATCATATACAAAACCATAGCGGGCATCTATCATGTCACCGAAAGTCAACTTAGTGAAATCCAGTCTTTTCTGCATATATGCTGCCTGCAGACCAAAACGCATTGAAAGCTTACGGTTTAGATTTAGCTGGTAGGCATACATTGCACTGATATGTGTAGTGTTCAAAGTACCTTCTCCGGCTTTATCGGTATAAACCAAAACGCCGATTCCACCATTAATTGCGTCAAAATGCTGATCGTAAGAAACGCTACTGGTGATGTAAGCTTTGTATAAGCTGGGCCATTGATTTCTGTAATTAATTCCGACTCTCGGGCATCTGGCTGACCCTGCAAATGCCGGGTTCAGATAGAGCGGATTGGCATAAAACTGCGTGAATTGCGGGTCCTGAGCTGTAACATCCAGACTCAACCCAATCAAAATCACGAATACTATTCTTTTTATCATCGCCGTTATCCTGTTTTCAATCTGTATTTATACGTTTATACGTAATTTTGTTTCATCATTGCAATAAATAAAACCGGTAATCGTTCCTGTTTCGTAAACTGCAGAGGATGTAGCCTACAACAATTGGTCACCACAAATATATTTTTTTACATGTTCAAAAATCGTCATAAAATTTTAATTCTTACTAAAAGATTTCATAATTCCGGTAAATTGATACTAAATCTTACAAAAGTACCCTTCTGTTCATTTTCAGTGAAAGCCTTATTGATGGCGGGTTTCATGATTTTCTCCTTATCCGTAATAGCCCAAAAAACAGATCCTGAAAAATTAATATTGACCTGGAAAAAACCGGATGCTGCACAATATGACGGATCCACAGTAACTTTTCTCAATTTTGAGGGCGCAACCTTTAATTTTACCAAAAGCAAACTTCCTTTCTACGCTTTCAGCCGTTCCATCAACGGTAGTCAGCAAGAGCATTTTGCTTTAACACAGGAAGTATTTGAACCATTTACTACGGAGGAACTACAAACCGACTTAAGTGCTATAAAAGGTAACATCGAAATAATTGAAGAAGTAGTCTATCAACAAAAAAAACCGCTACTTCAGGTGTTTTTTAACCCGGTCCGCCGAAACACTGTAACCGGTAATTATGAAAAGTTGGTTTCGGCAAAGTTGGTTTCCACTTTAAAAACTTCGGAAAGACCTTCCTCCACAACCGGCTCCAACAGGAATTATGCTTTAAGTTCTGTACTTGCCAGCGGCGACTGGTTTAAAATTGCAGTAACCAATGCCGGGATTTATAAAGTCACTTATAATTTTTTGGCCAACATGGGTGTTGACATGAATGCTGTAACGCTTCAGAACATTCGATTATATGGCAATGGTGGCGGAATGGTGCCGCAATTAAATTCCCTATTCCGTTATGATGATTTGCAGGAAAATGCCATTGAAGTAGCTGATGCAAATGGAAATGGAATATTTGATGCCGGAGATTATTTTCTTTTTTACGGACAGTCTCCTGATCGCTGGACTTACACAACTTCTGACAATCGTTATCATCATCAGCGTTCCCTTTATAGTGACAGTACCTTTTATTTTATCACCTTTTCATCAGGCGGAAATGCAAAAAGAATCAGTAATGCAGCAAGCCTAACTCCTTCTGCAACAGATAGACAGATAACTTCATTTACCGATTATGCATTTCATGAAAAAGACGATAAAAATTTTCTGAAATCAGGAAGAGAATGGTATGGAGAAACCTTTGATTTGAACTTAAATCAGCATTTTCTTTTTAGTTTTCCCGGCTTGATTCCCGGCACTGCATATATAAAGTCAAGTGCCATTGGACGCACCACAGTAAATGGAAATGCAAACAGTTATTTTAAAGTGCTGGCTAACGGAGTACAGGTATTTAATCAACAATATCCCTCTGTTGGAACCGACAATCTTGCTGATCATGCAATTGGAATTACAGAATCGGGAACTTTTTCTGCCGGCGTCTCTGATTTAGATATTGAATATCAATATACCCCTTACAACTCAACTAGTATTGGCTGGCTAAATTATATAGAGCTGAATGTGCAGCGTAATTTATTATTAACGGGTAATGAATTGTTTTTCAGAAACTATTCTACTGCCCTCACTAATGCTTCTTACACACTCATTGGCAGTTCAGCAGGACTAAGCATCTGGAATATTTCTGATCCATTAAATATTGTACGGCAGGATTATTCATTTCCTCAGGCAGGAGCTATGAATTTTATTGCAGCACCATTTGCAGGTGGTTCGGCAGAATTCGTTGCATTTAATTCACTTGCATTAAAACAACCTGTTGTCAAAGGCAGAATACCGAATCAGAATCTTCATGCTTTACCTCAGGCAGATTATGTTATTATTACTGCACCTGAATTTGCCGGTGAAGCAGAACGACTGGCGGATTTTCACCGTAACCATTCTAACTTAAAAGTAAATGTGGCAACTGTAAACGACATATATAATGAGTTTTCATCAGGAGCAAAAGATGTTTCTGCTATTCGTGATTTTACAAAAATGTTTTACGACAGAAGTACTCCGGGAATTATACAACCGCGCTACGTACTTTTGTTTGGTGATGCTTCCTACGATTATAAAGACCGATTACCGGGCAACACCGATTTCGTTCCTGCTTATCAGTCGGTAGTTACTTTAAATCAACTTTCCACCTATGCTACTGATGATTTCTTCGGATACATGGACGATACAGAAGGTGATCTTTATTTGAATGGGGTGATTGATCTTGGCGTAGGCAGACTTCCGGTAAAAAATGTTTCAGAAGCAAAAGCAATGGTGGATAAAATAATTACCTACTCCACACCAGGAACATCTTCATCAGCCAATAACATAGCTGCTAATAATTCCAGATTAGGTGACTGGCGAAATGTAATGTGTTTTGTTGCTGATGATCAGGATTACAATTTGCATCTGAATCAATCTGAAGACATATTGAGCATTTTAAAAACCGCTCATCCGGAATATAATTATGATAAAATAAATTTTGATTCTTATCAGCAGGTTTCTACACCGGGAGGTAAGCGTTATCCGGAAGTAAATGAACTTATTACCCGCAGAGTAGAAAAAGGGGCATTACTTATTAATTATACAGGACATGGTGGTGAGGTAGGCTGGGCACATGAAAAAGTGCTGACGATACCCATGATTAACTCCTGGAAAAACATCAACAACCTTCCTGCTTTTGTTACCGCCACTTGTGAGTTTACCCGTTATGATGATCCTTCCAGAACATCAGCCGGAGAATTATTAATGCTCAATCCTGATGGTGGTGCTGCCTGTTTATTTACTACTTCCCGGGTTGCATTTGCATCCACCAATAAAACATTGAATATTATTTTTGTAAACAGTCTTTTCACTCCGGTTAACAATGAATTACCAAGAATCGGCGATATTCAGCAAAAAGTAAAAGCATCATTAAGTGAGCCGAATTTTATTCTGGTTGGTGACCCTGCCATGCGTCTTGCGTATCCTAAATATAAAGTGGCCACTTCTGCTATTCTGCAAACGCTTACACAACAGCCGGAAGATACTATGCAGGCTTTGAGCAGAATCACAGTTAAAGGTATAGTAACTGATAATGCAGGTCAAAAGCTATCTTCTTTTAATGGTGTTGTATATCCTACTATTTATGATAAAGAAGTGAATGTAACCACCCTTCAAAATGATGCTGACAGTAATGTAGAAACATTTAAACAACGAAAGAATATCATCTATCGTGGTAAAGCCAGCGTTACAAATGGCGACTTCAACTGCACGTTTATTGTTCCCCGCGATATTGCCTATCAGTACGGAAAGGGTCGTTTAAGTTATTATGCCAACGATGGTACGGATGATGCCATAGGTTATGATGAAAGTTTTTACATCGGAGGATTGAATGCAGCAGGTTTAGATGACAGCAAAGGTCCGAAGATCAGCTTATATATGAATAGTGAAGATTTTGTGTTCGGCGGACTGACTGATGAAAAACCAAACATTTATGCCATATTATCCGACTCCAGTGGTATTAATACAGTAGGTAACGGCATTGGACACGACGTATCTGCTATTCTTGACGGAAATCAGGATAAGGTATATATATTAAATGATTATTATGAATCCGATTTAAACAATTTTCAGCAGGGACGCGTGTTTTATCCTTTAGAAGGACTAAGCACCGGACGACATACTCTGGAACTGAAAGCGTGGGACATCAATAACAACTCCAGTAAATCCTCCACAGAATTTGTGGTAGCAGAATCGGCAGAATTAGCGCTGGCACATGTGCTTAATTACCCCAATCCTTTTACCACCCACACCACTTTTATGTTTGAACATAATAAGCCATTGGTAACTATGTGGGTACAGGTTCAGGTATTTACTGTAACCGGGAAACTGGTAAAAACATTAGATGAATATGTAATTAATAGCGGATTCCGGAACACCTCTATCGAATGGGATGGAAAAGATGATTTCGGCGACCGGATTGGCAAAGGGGTTTATGTTTACCGGGTTAAAGTTCGGACGGCCGATGGGGAAACGGCCGATAAATTTGAAAGATTAGTAGTACTTAAATAGAAACCTTTTCCATCCATTTATCGTTATATTTGCGACCTCCTTTTGTCAATCTTAAACTAACTTGACTTATACAGAATGAATTCAATGAAAAAAATTGCTGTTTTCCTTTTACTTACATGTTTGGTAAGACCTACAATGGCTCAGGACGACAAGAGTAACCTGTTGGGTCAGCTCAACACTATTACAACGGCTGTTCCATTCCTTATGATTTCTCCTGATGCCCGTGCCGGTGGTATGGGTGATTTGGGTGTTGCCACTTCTACGGATGCAAGTTCCATTCATTGGAATCCGGCAAAACTGGCATTTGCGGAAAAGAAAACAGGATTTTCTGTTTCTTATACCCCCTGGTTAAAAGCATTGGTAAATGATATCTTCCTCGGATATCTTTCCGGATATACCAAAATTGATAATAATCAAGCATTCGGCGGTTCATTGCGTTATTTCTCTTTAGGAAATATTACGTTTACTGATAATGACGGTAATGTAATCCGTGATTTTAAGCCTAATGAATTTGCATTGGATGCCGCCTATTCCCGTAAACTGAGTAAATATTTATCAGGAGGAATTGCATTACGTTATGTGCACTCCAATCTTACCGGAGGTATCTCCGTTCAGGGTTCGGAGTCGAAAGCAGGTAATACCGTTGCCGCCGATGTTTCTGCATTCTTTCAGAAGGATGTTGAGTTAGGTGATAAGGATGCCGTTTTTACTTCTGGAATTAACATCTCTAATATTGGTGCACGTATTGCTTATACTGAAACCGGAACAAAAAACTTTATTCCTATTAACTTACGTTTGGGTCCCGGCTTGAGAGTTAAATTAAATGAATTCAACGACCTTGCTTTTAATCTGGAGTTTAATAAACTATTGGTTCCTACCCCTCCTATTTACGGGGAAGATCCTACCAATAACTCTAAGGACATTATTATATATGGTAAAGATCCTGATGTAAGTGTTGCACAGGGAATCTTTCAATCATTCAGTGATGCTCCGGGCGGAGGAAGTGAAGAAATTAAAGAGGTGAATTATGCAATCGGTATGGAATACTGGTATGATAAACAATTTGCTTTTCGTGCCGGTTATTTTCATGAAAGCAAATTAAAAGGTAACCGTAAATATTTTACTCTGGGTGCCGGCTTACGTTATAATGTATTTGGAATTGATCTTGCTT
The DNA here is from genome assembly GCA_031411675.1 of Bacteroidota bacterium. Classification (GTDB taxonomy): domain Bacteria; phylum Bacteroidota; class Bacteroidia; order AKYH767-A; family OLB10; genus JANOXC01. Next base: position 15,152 of record JANOBN010000276.1, read on the forward strand.
ATTTGATTCCTACAGAACAACGTAATCCATTAGAGAATACGTTACACTTTACGCTGACATTCGATTTTGATGCATTTGATGCACAGAATGGTAATAAAGACGCTGAATAAAGCGATCTACTTCTTCCAATGAAAATAAGAGTCGGCTTTGGTTTCGACGTACATCAGCTTAAGGAAGGCTTAACCTTTACCTTAGGCGGAATTGTAATACCACATACAAAAGGTGCATTGGGTCATTCAGATGCCGATGTTTTAATACACGCTATTTGTGATGCATTATTAGGTGCCGCAGGATTAAAAGATATCGGGTATTATTTTCCGGATACTTCAGCAGAATTTAAAGGCATTGACAGTAAAATTCTTTTAACACGAGTAATACAACTTTTAAAAGAACATAATTTTTCCATTGGGAATGTGGACACTACTTTGTGTCTGGAAAAACCAAAAATCAATACCCATATTGACTTGATGAAAAGCACACTGGCACCATTGATGAATATCAGTGAGGGTGATCTTTCTATTAAAGCAACTACGAATGAGAAGATGGGTTTTGTGGGGCGTGAGGAAGGTGTTGCTGCTTATGCTGTTGTTTTGTTAGTATCGAGTAGTTAGTATTGAGTATCGAGTACATGTGGTTGCCTGAAATAGGTTGACTTTTTAGTTATTTATTAATGTTGTTGTTTCTTTTTTGGTTCTTTTTTCTTTGTTAGTAAGTGGTATTTTTGTTAATAAAGGATGAGTCCATTGATACACTTGAAGTTGTGGACGTTC